>JAPJRA010000750.1 GCA_030824835.1 Geminicoccaceae bacterium
CCTATCTGCCACTGCCGCCGGGCAGCGAGCTGGTCCTGCGGCTGGCGTCATGGGCGGTCCTGCTCCTGCTGCTGCTCACCGGCCTCGCCGCGACCTATCGGCTCGGCCCGGACCGCGCCCAGGCCCGCTGGCGCTGGGTGACGCCGGGTGCCATCGCGGCCGTCGTCCTGTGGGGCGTGGGGTCGCTCGGGTTCTCCTGGTACGTCACGCACTTCGCCTCCTACAACCAGACCTACGGCGTGCTGGGCGGCGTCATCATCCTGTTGATGTGGCTCTATCTCAGTGCGGTGGTCATCCTGCTCGGCGCCGAGCTCAACGCCGAGCTCGAGCTGCAGACCCGGCAGGACACCACCACCGGCCCGGCACGCCCGATGGGCGACCGCAACGCCTATGCCGCCGACCACACACGCTGCTGAGCGACTGCGTGGCCTGATCGTCCGGACCGCGGTGGTCTGGTCGGCCTGCCTGGCGCAACGGCCACAGGCCGACTGACCGGTCCCGGGCGGGCGGGAGTCGTGCGCGGCGCGGCCTCGACCGCCGCCCGGCCAGCCGCTATCTCCAGGGGGCAACCATGGAGACCCGCCCGTGACCGCCCAGCTCACCATCGCCATGGCCCAGGCGAACCCGACCGTGGGCGACCTCGAGGCCAACCTCGCTTTGGCGCGCCGGCTGCGGGCGCAGGCCGCGGCCGCCGGCGCCGATCTCGTGGTGTTCTCCGAGCTGCTGCTGGTGGGCTACCCGCCCGAGGACCTGGTCCTCAAGCCCGCCTTGTGCGAGCACGCGCGGCTGGCGCTGGACGAGCTCGCCCGCGACACCGCCGATGGCGGTCCCGCCATCATCGTCGGCGTGCCCTGGCGGGAGCCGGGCGGCGCTCTCTACAACAGCGCCTGCCTCCTCGCCGGCGGCGCCATCGCCGGCCGGGTGCACAAGCACGAGCTGCCGAACTACGGCGTCTTTGACGAGAAGCGTGTCTTCGCGGCCGGGCCGATCCCGGGGCCGATGCGCCTTTCCTTGCGCGGCGGCGGCGCCGTCCGGCTGGGGGTCATGGTCTGCGAGGACATGTGGTTCGAGGACGTCGCCGAGGGCCTGGGCGAGAGCGGCGCCCAGATCCTGATCGTGCTCAACGGCTCCCCGTTCGAGCACGGCAAGGAGGACCAGCGGCTGCAGCTGGCCGTGGCCCGGGTGACCGAGACCGGCCTGCCGCTGCTCTACGTCAACCAGGTGGGCGGCCAGGACGAGCTGGTCTTCGACGGCGGCTCGTTCGCGCTGGACGCCGAGCGCCGGCTGGTGGCCCAGGCGCCGACCTTCGTCGAGGCGCTGACGCTGACCGCCTGGGCCAGCGACGCCGACGACGCCTGGCGACCCGCCGCGCGCGGCCCGATCGCCGCACCGCGGCCCGAGTTCGAATCGATCTACCGCGCCATGGTCATGGGCCTGCACGACTATGTGGGCAAGAACCGCTTCCCGGGCGTCGTGCTGGGGCTTTCCGGCGGCATCGATTCCGCCCTCTCCGCCGTCGTCGCCGTGGACGCGCTGGGCCCGGAGCGGGTGCATGCGGTGATGATGCCCTCGCGCTACACCTCGCGCGACAGCCTGGAGGACGCGGCCGAGTGCGCCGGACGGCTGGGAATCCGGCTGGACGAGGTGCCGATCGAGCCCGCGGTCGACGCCTTCCGGCAGATGCTGGCGCCGGTGTTCGGCGACCGGGCGGCGGACACGACCGAGGAGAACATCCAGTCGCGCATCCGCGGCGTGCTCCTGATGGGCATCTCCAACAAGCTCGGGCCCATGGTGCTGACCACCGGCAACAAGTCGGAGATGTCGGTCGGCTACGCCACCCTCTACGGCGACATGTGCGGCGGCTACTCGGTCCTGAAGGACCTCTACAAGACCACCGTCTTCGCCCTGTCGCACTGGCGCAACGCGCACCGGCCCGAGGGCTGCCTGGCGCCGGCCGGCGCCGTCATCCCGGAACGGATCATCACCAAGCCGCCCACGGCCGAGCTGCGGCCGGACCAGAAGGACGAGGACTCGCTGCCGCCCTACCCCGTCCTCGACCGGATCCTGAACGGCCTGGTCGAGCAGGACCTGTCGCCGCGCGAGCTGGTGGCCGAAGGCTTCGACCCCGACACGGTGCGGCGGATCTCCAACCTGCTGGACCTCGCCGAGTACAAGCGCCGCCAGGCCCCGCCCGGCGTCAAGATCACCCGCAAGGCGTTCGGCCGCGACCGCCGCTACCCGATCACCAACGCCTTCCGCCGGGTCGGCCTCCGGGACCTGCCGCCACAGGGCTAGCCGCCGGCCGGCGGGGCTCGGGTTCGAACGTGCCGCGCACGGCGCGCGGGCCTCGGGCTGGTTCCGTCGGCAAGCCCGTCCGGTGCCCGCCCGAGCGGTGCGCTCGGGTTCGAACGTGCGCTCGGCGGACGCGAAACCTAGTCAGGTCGGGCTCGAACGTGCGCGGGTTGGCCCGCATGTGTGCGCGAGCGCATGGCGTCGCCAGCCGATGGGCGGCGGGGGTCGGGTTCGGACGTGCCGATTGGCGCGGGTCGGTCGGTGGGTTCGTTTGCCGAATCCGTCGGCGAGGCGGCCGGCGGGCTCGGGTGGGTCGGGCGAGGAATTCGTTCGTGCAGTTTCGAAT
>JAPJRA010000751.1 GCA_030824835.1 Geminicoccaceae bacterium
GTCGTTCACCCACGGACAGGCTGCCGACCGCAGCCTCGAGCGGTACCTCAAGCCCGGCCGTCCGCATCAGGCCCTCGAGCCGGTTCAAGGCGGTGCGCCGGTGCCGCCGCCAGCGCCAGAGCGGCTCCGTGCCCAAGACAATATTGTCGAGCACGGAGAGATTGTCCGCCAGCGCGAAGTGCTGGTGGACCATCCCGATGCCGGCGGTCAACGCCGCACGTGGTGATCCGGGCGGCAATGCCCGCATCGCCCCGCTTGAGTCGGCTACCAACACCTGCCCGGCATCCGCCACGTAATGGCCGAATAGGATGCTCATCAGCGTCGTCTTGCCCGCGCCGTTCTCGCCCAGAAGAGCCAGGATCTCGCCTCGGCGCAGCTCAAGGTCGACGGCCTCATTGGCCAGGAGAGAACCAAACCGCTTAGTGATCCCCTCCAGCCGTAGCGCTGCAGGGCCCACCGAATCGCTGCCAGTCACGTCACTTGGTCGATTTGGGTTCGGTATCGTCGATCTCGACCTTGAGCGCACCCGAGCGGATCGCCTGCTCCTGCTCCTGCACCATGTCGACCAGCGGCGGAGGTACATACGCCGCGTTTAGAGGTGCCACGGAACAGCCGCCTGGCACCAGATTGCTGAGCGGTCCGTAATCCTCGGCGGCGAAGGTGCCATTCTGCACCGCCTCCATCGCCTTCTGCAGCGATGGACCCATGTGCCACAGCGCGCTGGCCACCACCGTGCCGGGATACTCATCCTGGGTATCGATGACGTTACCGATCGCCTTCACGCCGCGCTCCTTGGCGGCGTCGGAGACACCAAAGCGCTCGGCGTAGAGTACGTCGGCACCCTGATCGATCATCGCGAAGGCGGATTCCTTGGCTTTGGGCGGATCGTACCACGAACCGATGAAAGAGACGGTGAACTTGGCCTCCGGATTGGCCTTGGTCGCACCGGCCATGAACGCGTGCATCAGTCGGTTGACCTCGGGGATCGGATAGCCGCCGACCATGCCAATCAGGTTGGACTTGGTGAGCGAGCCCGCGACCAGACCGGTCAGGTACGAGCATTCCTGGATGTAGTTATCGAACACAGAGAAGTTCGGCTCTTGCGGCTTGAAGCTCGACCCCAGCAGGAAGGCGGTGTCCGGGTAGTCCTTGGCCACCTCGCGGGCGCCTCGCTCGACACCGAACGCCTCGCCGACGATGAGCTGATTGCCGGCCTCGGCATATTCGCGCATCACCCGCTCATAGTCGGTGTTGGCGACGTTCTCGGCCCAGTTGTAGGTGATCTCGCCGCGCAGATTGGCGGCCTTGAGGACCTCGTGGATGCGGCTGACCCACTGCTGCTCGACCGGCACGGTATAGACCGCGGCCACCTTCAGCTTGTCGGCCGCTGCGGCGTCACCCATCCAGAGGGGTGTGCAGGCCAGTGCTGTGGCGATCAGGATGTTCCGCCGTGCCAGTGGGTTGCTCATCGTCGTTCCCTCCGTTGCGTTGGCCGATGTTGGCGCGCCAGTGGCGGCATGGAAAGCCGTAAAACCGCACTCAGGCGGTCCGCGCGAACCAGACGATGAACAGGCCCGAACCGGCGATGAGCGCAGCACCGGCCAGCATTTGTGGTGTCGGCAAATCGCCCCAGACGGCAAACCCGAGCAGCATCGCCATGGGTATCCCGCTGTAGCGCAGAGTGGCGACGAACGAGAGCTCGCCCGTACGCAAACCCATGACAAACGCAACGTACCCGCCGGACACGCCAAGTGCGGCTACACCGCACAGACCGACGTCGCTCCATCCGAGCCGAACCCAGTCTCCGCCGGCGGCCGTGGCGGCACCCGACACGGTAACGCAGGCACCGGTAACTACCGCCACGGTACCGGAGCCGACAGCGGCCGGAATCTTGCGCGTGGCGAGATCGCGGACCACGCTCAGAAAGGCCGCACCCAGGGCCAGCATAGAGGCAACTTGCCAGGTCGACGGCAACCCAAGCACCACCAGCACGCCGATAAATCCGGTAATAACGGCAGCCCAGCGGCGCACGCCAACTTTCTCGCCGAACACGAGCGCGGCGCCGGCCGTGAGCAGGATCGGTCCGGCAAAGTAGAGTGTGTAGGTATCGCCCAGAGGCAATCGCGCCAGGGCTAGGAGGAAGGCGAAGGTGACGGCCGCCTCGCCGGCGCCCCGGATCCAGGTGAACCGCTCCGGGAGCCCGATGCGCAGGCCGATCCAGGGCAGGAGGACCACCATAAGCAGGATGGCGAACAGCCCTCTGACGGCGATGAGCTCGCCGATCGGCACTCGCGCACTCAATGTCTTGATGATCGCATCGTTGAAGCAGAATGCGGCCATCGCCACGATCACCAGGACCGCCGCGCGGGCATTGGCATTGGCCGTCGACATGGGGAGGCTCATCGCCCGAGCTGCTGGCGGACGACGGTCCACCCGAGGCGATGCCGTTAGCCGATCAGTGGCGTTGCCGCCACCTCTGATCCGTCAGGCCGATTTCAGCGGACTGATGGAGAACAAATTCGAAACTTGAGGACCGCCGATCTCGTCGGCTGCCGCGCGCAACTGCGCGCGCAGCCAATGCACGGCCGGCTGGCCACCGTAACATCGATCCCACAGTGCGGTGACGGCATAGGG
>JAPJRA010000030.1 GCA_030824835.1 Geminicoccaceae bacterium
GCTTGCCGACGGCGACGGTTCCGTGGTCATCACGGAGCCGTTTATCCCCGGCACCGAGCCCGGCCAGGATCGCTCGGCCGAACACGAGCCAGACGACCCCAGCGCGGACCCGTTCGCCCGGCCGCGTCCGTCAATGCAAGTCGTACCGCCATCGTCGAACGGGATCTATTAGGTCCCGACGATCGCGGCAACCACTCCGGATCCACCGCTTCGTAACCAAAGGTATCGTCATGCGCGCAGAAATCGCCAATCTGGCCAGCTTCATCAAGGAAGGCCTTCAGCTGCAGCGGAGGCATCTTTGACTGGGATGACGCACTGCCGCGCCTCGATGAACTGAGCGCCCTCTCGGAGGACCCCAAGCTCTGGGAAGACCCTGAGAAGGCGCAGGCGATCATGGGTGAGCGCAACCGGCTGGCGGCCGCGGTCGATCGCCAGCGCGCGCTCGAGCAGGGGCTCGCCGATGCGGTCGGGCTCGCGGAGCTGGCCGAGGAGGAGGGTGACGAGGCGACGCTGGATGAGGTTCAGCGTGATCTCGGCCGAATTAAGGAGCAGATCGACCGGCTGCAGCTGGAATCTATGCTGTCGGGCGAGGCCGACCACAACGACGCCTTCCTGCAGGTGGCCGCGGGCGCCGGCGGCACCGAGAGCCAGGACTGGGCCCAGATGCTGCTGCGCATGTACCTGCGCTGGGCCGAGCAGCACGGCTACAAGACCGAGTGGATCGAGGAAAGCGAGGGCGAAGAGGCAGGCATCAAGTCTGCTACGGTCAAGATCCTGGGGGAGAACGCCTATGGCTGGCTGAAGACCGAGGCCGGCGTGCATCGGTTGGTGCGTATTTCGCCGTTCGACGGCAATGCCCGCCGGCACACCAGCTTTGCCTCCGTCACCGTCTCGCCGGTGATCGACGACAAGATCGAGATCGAGATCCTGGACAAGGACCTCAAGGTTGATACCTACCGAGCCTCGGGGGCCGGCGGTCAGCACGTCAACCGGACCGACTCGGCGGTGCGTCTGACCCATCTGCCGACGGGCATCGTCGCCGCCTGCCAGAACGACCGCTCGCAGCACCGCAATCGGGCGCAGGCGATGGATATGCTGCGTGCCAAGCTCTACGAGCTCGAACTGTCCAAGCGTCGCGCCGTCTCGGATGCCGCCGAGGCGCAGAAGATGGACACCACGTTCGGCTCGCAGATTCGCAACTACGTCCTTCACCCCTACAAGATGGTCAAGGATCTGCGGACGGGCATCGAGAGCGGCAATCCGCTGGGCGTGCTCGACGGGGATCTGGACAAATTCCTGGAGGCTGCCCTGGCACAGGGAGCCGGCGATCGCCGGCCGGACGCGGACTAAGACGCGCTTTCACGAGGGTAACCCGGCCGTTGATGGTGAGCGATACACGCGAAGCCAAAGCGAACGATGGCGGTCGGCAGGCCGCCATTACTACTTTTCTCCTGCGCCTGGCCCAGGCCGACACGCGGGGCCATTCGACCACTGATCCGATGGCGGCACCGGCCCTGTGCGCCTTCGGTGCCCACACCCGCGAGCGCCTGGCGTCGGTCACCTTGCGGCGGGCAGCGCTGGTCCTGGTGCTCGAGGGCGGCAAGGAGCTTGTCGTATCCGGACGCCGCCTGCGGTTTGCCGCCGGGTCTGCCATTGCACTGCCCGCGGGCTGGCGCGGCGAGGTGGTGAACGACCCTGACGACACGACCGGTGTGTACCGGGCCCTGTGCCTGGATTTTCCGGCCGAGCTGATCCTGCGCACCCACCGTGCCCACCCTCAGTGGGTGGGGCGCACGCTGCCGCTGGAGCGGCGCATGCGCGCCCGGCTCGATGCCGTGCTCGCCGGAGCCGTTCAGCATTTTGCCGAGGGCCTGGCGCTGCCCGATCTGCCGCCGCAGCTGCTGGAGCATCGGGCGATGGAGGTGCTGCTGGCCCTAGTCGCCCAGGGCGCCCTACCCCTGCAGCCGCATGCCGGCGCCGCCCTGGCCAGCGAGGCCGTCAGCCGGCTCGTGAGCTGGGATCCCGAGCGCGACTGGACAGCGGATGCGCTGGCGGCCGAGCTCGGCCTCAGCAATGCCACCCTGCGGCGGCGGCTGGCCGGCGAGGGCACCTCCCTGCGCCGGGTCCTGGCTGCCACCCGCATGACGTTGGCCGAGACCCTGATGCGGGACGATGCGCTGACGGTGCGCGAGGCGGCCCTGGCGACCGGCTATGCGTCGCCCTCACGGTTCGCCCGCCGATTCAAGGCCGAGCGGGGCGTGCTGCCTGCTAGCATTCGGTCCGAGGTCGATTGAGCGTTGCGGCGCCGGTGATGAGCGTTGCGGCAAGGTCTGCGGCTCGACCGCACAGTTAGGGTTCCTCCAGACAATCGTACTGGAGATCCACATGAACCCGAGACTACCGCGTGTCGTGGCCGCAATGGTGGTCATGACCGGAGCTACCGGCGCTATGGCTGCCCCGCCGCTCTCGGTGACCATCGACGATCTGACCGCCCATGGCGCCCTGCCGGACGCGGCCGCCTTCTGCAAGCCCGCGTCGGCCACCACCATGGCGCCCGGGTCAAACCAGAGCCTGGGTGTGCGCTGGTCGCCTGGACCGGGCGGTACCCGCTCCTACGCGCTGACCATGGTCGACCAGGACGTGCCGCAGGACCTGTCGGCCATGAACCGCACGGACCGAGAGATTGCCGCCGATGCACCGCGGATGACGTTCACGCATTGGGTAGTGACGGATATCCCGGCCGCCATGACCCATTTGCCTCCCGGTACGGACAGCCTGGGGCAAGCCAAGGGCGGCAAGCCGCTTGGCCAGACCGCCCACGGTGTGCGGGGCCAGAACGGCTATGCGGCCTTCCTCCAGGATGGTGCCTATGGCGGCTACGATGGTCCATGCCCTCCTTGGAACGATCAGGCGCTGCATCGTTACGTGGTGCGGGTCTATGCCCTTGATCTGGCGACGCTCGGCCTGAGCGGCCCCTTCACCCGCGAGGACATGGAGACGGCTATGGCGGGCCACGTGTTGGCCTCCGGCGATGCCAGCGGCACCTACACGCTGAACCCGAGCCTGCGCCGATGAGCGGCGCCGATTGCCCATAGGGGCTTGTCCGATCCTGCCGGCCGGGCACATTGGCCCTGCACGCCACTTTCCACCGGAGCCGCCATGCAGTTCGAAGGTACCGACCGATACATCGCGACCGACGAGCTGCAGCTGGCGGTACGGGCCGCGGTGGCGCTGCAGAAGCCACTGCTCGTCAAGGGCGAGCCCGGCACCGGAAAGACCATGTTGGCCGAGGAGGTGGCCGAGGCGCTGACGATGCCGCTCTTTCGCTGGCACATCAAGTCCACGACCAAGGCACAACAGGGACTCTACGAGTATGATGCGGTCTCGCGCCTCCGCGACAGCCAGCTTGGTGATCCGCGGGTGCAGGATATCCGGCACTACATCCGCAAGGGTGTGCTGTGGCAGGCGTTCGAGAGCGAGCAGCGCGCCGTCGTGCTGATCGACGAGATTGACAAGGCGGACATCGAGTTCCCCAACGACCTGCTGCTCGAGCTCGATCGGATGGAATTCCAGGTCTACGAGACCGGCGAGTCCGTGGCGGCGCGCCATCGGCCGGTGATCATGATCACGTCGAACAACGAGAAGGAGCTACCGGACGCGTTCCTGCGCCGGTGCTTCTTCCACTATATCCAGTTTCCCAATCGTGAGACGATGCAACGTATTGTCGAGGTCCACCATCCCGGCCTGCGCCATGAGCTGGTGCGCGAAGCGCTGGAGGCGTTCTTCGAGCTGCGCGAGCTACCCGGGCTGAAGAAGAAGCCCTCGACCTCCGAGTTGTTGGATTGGCTGAAGCTGCTGATGGCCGAGGACGTGGGTCCCGATGTGCTGCGTGAGAAGCGCCTGAAAAAGTCGATCCCGCCGCTGTTCGGGGCGCTGCTCAAGAACGAGCAGGACACTCAGCTGTTCGAGCGGCTAGCCTTCATTGCCCAACGGCAGGGCGGGCGGTAGCCGGCGCGGGCACGGGAAACAGGTCGGCAATGCGCTCGGCGAGACACCGGTAGCTGGCATCGGTCATATGCAGGCCGTCCGGCCCGAGAAGGCTGGTCGGCGTGAACTGGCCGGACTCGACCCAATAATCCATGAGCCGGTGGCGAGGCAGCAGCACTGTCTTGGTGGCGTTGGCAACATCCACCAGCAGGGCCTCGACCCGCTCGATGGCCGCTTCCTGCACGGCCGAGTTCAACGGCTGGGGATCGAGCAACACGACGTCAGCCCCGGTCGCACGCAATCGTGTGATCCCATCCTGGAGCCCGGCCCGTATTGCCGGAAGCGGTACTCCTAACAGTGCATCATTGGTGCCGACTTGCCAGATCACCAAGTCTGGCCGCAGTGGAAGGACCTCCCTGTCAATGCGGGCAAGATTGGCTGCGACGGTCTCGCCACCTATGCCGCGGTTGACAACCTCAATGCGCTCTGCGCGAAAGCGGTGGCGCAGCAGCTGCTCAAGCTGCGCCGGATAGGTGCGCTTGGGCGCGGTAGCGCCAATACCTGCCGTGCTGGACGAGCCCAGTGCGACGATGCGGACGGGCGATCCGGCATCGAGTTTCGTTGTGGTGCGCGTCAGCGCCGGAAATCCGCCCCAGATGGCCTTCGATGTTGAACAGGACAGCACCGCATGGCCGGTGCTGGTTCCAGCCATCGATAACATCGATGCGAGCAGAATCAGTTGGATCATACGGACCCTCAAGGTTGGCATGTCTCTTGCGGGAACTTCCAGAAGTCGATCCCGTTCCAGCTTGGTAGCGGCGCGGTGGGGAGCATTAGGAAATGGGTCGAATCAGTATACTGGATGGCCTCCGCGGCTGGTGCTTGGTCTTCATGATGGTAACGCATCTGCACATCAATGGAGACTTTCTATTGGGTTATGCTCATTTCAACCAGCTCACCTTTGCTGACAGCGCGCAGGCGTTCATATTCCTGTCGGGCCTGCTGGTCGGCTTGGTCGGGGTAAAACAGTACCGCCGACAGGGCATTTCCCCGATGACCCGCCGGTATTGGGGGCGAGCGCTCGAGCTCTACGGCTGGCATTTGGGCCTGCTCGTGACGGTCATGACCCTGGTCTGGCTGGTGCCTGCAAGCTGGTTCGCCTGGCGTGATTGGCTGCAGCATCTGCTGGTAGCAGGCGACGCCTACGCGGGCGCCACCGCGGCCCTGCTTTATCAGCCCACCTATCTCGACATCTTGCCCCAATACATCCTCTATCTGCTGGCGGCCCCGCTTGCCATCTACATGGTAGCCCACGGCAAATCGGGTTACGTGCTGGCCGGCAGCATCGGGCTTTGGCTGGGGGTCCAACTGGGGCTCGACGCGCCGTTGGCGACGTGGCTGCAGGAGGCCATCCGCCTGTCCGGTCAACATGTAACCTTCCGCGCGGCGTTCAACCCACTGGGTTGGCAGCTTCTGTTCGTAACCGGCCTGGTCATTGGCGGCATGCTCGTCCGTGGCGAAATCGACACGAATCGACTGCTGACACCGCGCCATGGCCTGCTCCTGCAGCTCGTTCTGGGCCTGCTCGCGCTGAGCATCGTGCTGCGGCTGGCGCTACCCTACCTGATTGCCGCCGACCCGGAATGGGCAGCGCGACTTCGCCCGTTCGAGGACCGCCAGGCACTGGCTCTCCTTCGTGTGAGCAGCTTCACGGGGCTGGCGTTCGTACTTGCCTGGGTGTTGGTCGTGGCCCCCACCAGCCGACAGCCTTGGCTGCAGATTGTCGGCACCAACGCGCATCGGCTTCTCGGTCATCCCTGGTTCAGCATGCTAGGGCGGCATTCGCTGCCCGTGTTCGTATTCCATGTGGTGCTGATCTACCTCCTCAAGCTTGCCGACACGCATCTGGGTGGCATTGCGGATCCCTGGTACAGCCTGCTGGCGCTGGTTGCGATCGTGAGCCTGGGTGCGCCGGCGGCACTCCTCGATGCACGGCGGCGGCTCGCGGCATCCCCTGCGGGCAAGGCTTGCTAGGTTCGGCACCTGTCGTCAGAACAGACGGGTAAGCAACCGACGGACGGCCCGAATTGCTGGTCGATTTCTTCTTCAAGCTACGTGCCCATGGGTTGCCGGTGACTCTGCGCGAGCTGCTGGATCTGCTCGGTGCCCTGCGGGCGCGGGTGATTCATGGCTCGCTCGATAATTTTCACCAGTTGGCGCGGCTATGCCTAGTCAAGGACGAGGCGCACTACGACAAGTTCGATCTGGCGTTCCGAGATTTCTTCGACGGTGTGCAGAGCTTGGCCGAAGTGCTGGGCGAGATCCCTTACGAGTGGCTGCGCAAGGAGGCCGAACGGCTCCTCAGCGACGAGGAGAAGGCCAAGATCAGGAGCCTCGGTGGCTTCGAGGAGCTGATGAAGACCCTGGCCGAGCGCCTTGCGGCGCAGGAGAAGCGGCACCAGGGAGGCAATAAGATGATCGGGACCGCTGGCACCTCCCCGTTTGGCGCCTATGGCTACAACCCCGAGGGCATTCGGATCGGGCAGGACCACAGCCGCCACCGTCGCGCGGTCAAGGTTTGGGATCAGCGGCAGTTCCGCAACTTGGCCGACGATGTCGAGGTCGGAACCCGTAACCTCAAGATCGCGATGCGGAAGCTGCGCCACTTCGCCCGCACCGGCGCTGCCGACGAGCTCGACCTCGACGCCACGATCCGTGGCACCGCGCGAAACGCCGGGCTGCTCGATCTCCAGCTGCGACCGGAACGGCACAATGCGGTCAAGGTGCTGATGTTCTTGGACATCGGCGGGTCGATGGACGACCATGTGAAGCTGGTCGAGGAGCTGTTCTCAGCGGCCCGAAGCGAGTTCAAGCATTTGCAGTTCTACTATTTCCATAACTGCGTCTACGAATGGGTCTGGCAGGACAATCGCCGTCGCTTCGACCAGCGGATCCCGACCCGGGAGCTGCTGCACACTTTTGGTGCCGACTACAAGGTGCTGTTCGTGGGCGATGCCACGATGAGCCCATATGAGCTCGTCTATGCCGGTGGCGCCAACGAGCACTTCAACGAGGAGCCCGGCGTCAAATGGCTGGCGCGCGTCCGCGAGACCTGGCGCAAGGCGGTGTGGCTCAATCCGCAGCCGGAGGACTGGTGGGACGCCCACCAGTCGATCCAGATCGTGCGCCGACTGTTCGAGGGTCGGATGTTTCCGCTGACCCTTGCCGGTCTAGATGGCGCCATCAAGGAGCTGCGCTGAGCCGGGCGTGGCTCAGGCGCCGTTGAGGATCTGTGTGCGCCGCGTCTGGTACTCCTGCGGCGTGATGTAACCACCGGCAGCCAGCGCATCGAGCTGCTTGAGCCTGGCCTCGATCGAGGCCGTGCTGGGCAGCGGCACATAGGCCGGCGCCGGCGTGTAGTAGACCGGTGCCGGCTCTTCGACATAGGTTGTCGAGGGAGCCTCGCTCTTGTGGCTGTAGTCCGACACGACCGTACCGAGCGCATAGCCGCCGAGGGCACCGCCGACCAATGGCGCCGCCCAGTCATTGTGGTGCGCCTGCGCTACGCCACCCGCCCCAAGCAGCCCTAAGCCCAACCCAAACACCGCCGCGGCCAGACCGAACTTCGAGACCATCCAAGCAACCTCCATTGATGCGCCGTCGAGCCGGCGCGGCTTTGGCATGCACTTGCGGCGTAACCTAGCATCGGGCAAAGGAGGGAACCAGTGCGGCAGTCCGGGAGGGCGGAGATGTTACGAGCAGCTTGGATCGCGGGCGCGATGTGTCTTGGTGGCATGGCATGGAGTGTCGAGGCGCAGGCTGCAACCTTCACCGACGCGTACCTGCAGGGGCGTTGGACCACCGGCAGCACGGAGAATTGCACCAAGAGCGCCCACGAACAAACCGTATTTCGCGCGGACGGGACGTTCGCCACAGAGCACAATGGCAAGGCTCTCGCGGTCGGGTTCTGGAAGATCGACGAAGACCGGCTGGAGATGCACATCCTGACTACCGAGGCCTCCTTGCCGCAGCTTCTCCAGGAGGAGCTACCCGGCGACTACCACGCCCTTGAGGTCAAGGGGCTGGTCTTCGATGTCGGCGACGACCGCTTCCGTCTGGTGCAGGGAATTGCAGGTGAGATCCAGGGCCTCGACATGGTGAGGTGCCCAGCGTCCTAAAACGGCCGCAGCAGCGCCGGGAGCTGCTGCACGCCGGGGCCGCCGCTGGTGCTGTACTGCTCGCGGCGCCGCTCGCCGGCTGTGACGAGATCCCTCCCACGGCTTTGGCGGCCTGGCGTGGGCCGGCAATCAACATCGTCGATCCGCGGCTTGTCGTTTTATCGTGGGCGATCTTGGCACCCAGCCCGCACAACAGCCAGCCATGGCTGGCCCGTCTGCACGACGCGAACGGCATAGGTGTGCGCCTCGATGCTCGTCGCCTGCTGCCAATCATCGATCCGCAGGCCCGCCAAGCGCTGATCAGCCTCGGCGCGTTCCTCGAGCTGCTGTCGCTCGCCGCGGCAGCCCAAGGGTTACGCGCGACAATATCGCTCGGTCCCGGTGGTGATGCCGACGTACGGCTAAGTCGTGGCACTGTGCATGATCCTTTGTTCGCCGCGCTGCCGCACAGGCGCTCGACCAAGCTCGCCTACGATATGGAAAAGCCGATCACTCGCGAGCATCGCGAGGCACTGTCGCAGGCAGCCGGCACTACAGTGGCCATGGGCTTTACTGGCGAGCCCGCTCAAGTGGAGGCCCTGTGCGAGATCGTCCTTGCGGCGTTTCTGCTCGAGTATGGCATGCCCGTCGCCCTTGAGGAGACGGTGCGCTGGATACGTCTGGGTGCCGCGGAGGTCGAGGCGCACCCGGACGGTCTCGCGCTCACCGGAACCGCGGTTTGGTGGCTCACGCGGCTGCGTGTGCTTTCTCGGGAAAGGCTCGGCCATCCCGGTAGTCCCGCGTGGCGTCTTGGCCGCCTGCAGTGGGAGAATCTCATTGCCGGCACCGCGAGTTTCGGCTGGGTCGTGACCGCCGACGACAGTGTGGCCAGCCGCGTTGCCGCCGGGCGGGCCTATCAGCGCGTGGATCTGGCGGCAGCCGCCGCCGGTGTCGCCGTTCACCCGGTAAGTCAGGCCTTGGGGGATTACGCGCAGCTATTCCCCTCGCGCCGGCGGTTGGACACGTTGCTGGGCATCCGGCCGCCCGCCCGCGTGCAGATGCTGTTCCGGGTCGGCTATGCGGGACCGCAATCACCAACACCCCGGCGTCATCCGGAAGATATTCTCGTCAGTTAGTAGAATATTTCCTTCCTAATATTATCTTAAATTGAAATTACCGGCCGCATCTCTGTTGCCCTGTCCCAGTATGGCAGACCGTACTTCCGAACATCTTGATGCGAGTCTATTGCTCGCTGATGCAGAATAATGCCTCAGCCCACATCGCCATTGTCCTCCTGCTCGTTCTGACAGCCGCACTGCCGCTGACAGATGCCAGTGCGCGCAGCACGAAGCCAAAGCGCCCAGAGCAGATCAGCACCGGTCAGACGTCGGTCATCGACGGCGACACGCTGGAATTGCAGGGCATGCGCATCCGCCTGGCGGCAGTCGATGCCCCGGAAGCACGGCAGAACTGCCGGCGTGACCGCACGTTGTGGCCATGCGGGCGCCGTGCGGCGTTTGCGCTCGCCGATCTGATCGGCGACCGGCCCGTCACCTGTCGGTGGCGCACGAAGGATCGATATGGTCGGCCGGTGGCTCGATGCACGGCGGGGAGCATCGACCTCGGTGGCTGGATGGTCGAAAATGGTTGGGCGCTGGCCTACCGGCGATATGGCGTCGACTATGTCTCCCAGGAAGCGACCGCGCGCGCCGCGCGCCGCGGTATGTGGGCAGGCTCGTTTGTCCTTCCATGGGACTTTCGTGCCCGTCGCACCGAAGAGGTTTCGGCCCGAAGCTACGTCGGGGCGTGACATTGACGCCACCGCGGCACGTGGCCGCTTGCGCACCCCTTTTGCGTGGTGCACGGCAGTGACATATAACTCACTGAATCTTCTCTCTGTCCGGGGACCTGCGGAATGCTAGCGAGAATCAACCCTTGGCAAGGCCGGAAGTATCTGCTGGACAAGATGACATTGAGCGATTTGCTTGGCGCTTTTTTCACACATTACTCTATCCAAGTATATTTGGCGCTTGCTGTCTTAGCGGCAGCATTTTCAGTTACTTTCGCATCCAGCTGGCATGGGCCTGTAAGTGCCGTCGTGGCGGTACTGGTGCTCTATCCGCTGGCGGAATACGCGTTGCATCGGTGGGTGCTGCACAGCCGGCTGCTCTACAAAAGCGCCATCACCGCCAGCGTCTGGAAACGAATTCACTATGATCACCACCAAAATCCGCACGATCTGGCCGTGCTGTTCGGGGCACTCTATACGACCTTGCCGGCGATATTCCTGTTGACCTTGCCCATCGGTTGGCTCGTCGATGGCCCATCGGGAGCGGCCGCCGCCCTGGCCACGGGTCTCCTGGTCTTTACGGGCTACGAGTTCTGCCATTGTGTCCAGCATCTGCCGTTCACGCCCAAGAATCGTTGGCTGCGTGAGATTAAGAAGCATCATCTCGCTCACCATTTCCACAGCGAGCAGGGTAATTTTGGCATCACGCTCGGCGTCTGGGACAAGGTGTTCGGTACCGAGTACGACAGCCCTCGCGAGGTTCCACGCAGCCAGACCACGCACAATCTGGGATATACCGACGCCGAGCGTCAGCGTTATCCATGGGTGGCGGAGCTGTCGGCCAGCGACGACGAATACGCCGTACAGCGCACCCGTCGCGCCAGTTGACGGGTCAGAGCAGAGTATGCTGGGCTGGGGCCGGCTCCATCGGCGCGGCCTCCAACGGGCGCGTGAGATCGGGCCCGTTGTTGCGCGCCGCATTCACCGCCCGGCTCACCTCATACGCTTGCAGCTCCCGGTCCGGCCGCGGAGTCAGCAATGCCTGCAGTGTGCCGGGGTCCTTGAGTGCTGGATCTAGCCAGAGGAACTGGCTCGCCTGGGGTAGGATGACGGGCATGCGATGATGGATCTGCTCCAGCATCGGCGAGGCCTGGATCGTCAGGATGGCGCAAGTATCGAGCGTCGAGCCGTCGGCCAGCCGGTTGCGCCGCCATAGCCCGGCAAAGGCGAACACATCGCCGGACGCAAGCCCAACATAGAATGGGCGCGACGCTCCGGTGCGGGCCTTCTGCCATTCGTAAAAGCCCGTGGCCGGGATCAGACAGCGACCCTTCTTGAAGGCATCGCGGAACATCGGCTTCTCTGCCGCCGTCTCGGCCCGGGCGTTGATCTGCCTTGCGGGGTCGTTGGCCTCTTTCATCCACGCCCCCAGCAGACCCCATCGCGCGAAGCCGGCGATAGGGCTGCCCGCCTCATCTGCCCGTATGACCACGATCTGCGTGTCCGGTGACACATTGTAGCTTGAGGTAAGTTCCTCGGGTGGCGTGCAGCCGAATGCCAGCTGGAACCGTCTTGCGACAATCGACAGCGCGAAGCGACCGCACATCGATCAATTCTCCCAGATACGACGAACGTCGGCTGCGACCTCGACCAGCGCTCGGCCTGCACCCACCCTTGGCCACGCCACGGAAGGGTCCTTGAGCGATCGCGCCTGTCTTCGAACCACAGCCACGTCGGCGTCGGAGGCATCCCCGGTTCGATCGGCAACACGGCGTTCGAGCACCGGCTCGGGTGCCTCAAGCCATACAGCGCGAAACGGCACTCCGGCCTGCCGGGCGGCAGCCTCGATCTGCGCCCGCTGCGCTGCGCTGCCGTAGACACCGTCGGCGATCACGGTCCGGCCGGCCTTGGTCAACTCCCGTGCACGTGCGGCGACGGTGAGAAAGACGCGAGCGGAAACGTCTGGCGTATAGGCATCGAGCGGAAGGCGCTCGGTCGCGTGGCGGCCGAACAGGCGTTTGCGGATCACATCGGTGCGCAGGATGATGGCGCCCGGCATGGCGCCCAGCCCCGAGGCCAGGGCCACCGCCACACTGGACTTGCCGGTGCCGGAACGGCCGGCAACGACGAGCAGCCGTGCGGGCTGCGGCTTCAAGGCTCGCTGCGCGAGCTCGAGATAGGCCCGAGCGTCGCACACCTTCTCGGCCCTCTCCTCGCCCTCCAGCACGCGGGCATTGAAGCCGGCGACCTTGGCACGAATCGTCGCGCGGATGGCGATGAACAGCGGCAGTAAGGCCTGCCCGGCATCGTCCTGGGCGCTGTCGCCGTAGGTCTGCAGCAGTCGCCGGGCGCGATCGGTCAGACCACGTTCGATCAGGTCCATGACCAGGAACGCCAAGTCGTAATAGACATCGATGCAGGCTAGGGCCGTGTCGAACTCCAGGCAGTCGAACAGCACCGGCTGGCGATCCAGCAGGACGATGTTGGCAAGATGCAGGTCGCCGTGGCAGTGTCGCACGCGGCCGGCGAGGCGTCGTCGTTCGAGAAGCGCCGCCGATGCATCCAGCAGCTCCGACGTTGCTTGATTCAGTACCGAAACATCCTTCGTGTCCAGCACCTGCGGGGTAAGAAGCGTAAGATCGCCCGCATTGCCGTCGGCCACCTCACGCATGGCGGCATACCCACCCTGGTCGCGACGGATCTCGGCACTCACATGAAACTTGGCGATGGTCGCCGCCAGCGCTGCGGCCAGATCCTCCGTAAGCTCACCGCGCGCCGCCACCCGATCGAGTTGTGCCGATGCCGCAAATCGCGACATCTCGAGCAGCCACTCGACCGGACTCCCGCGGCCGTCTATCGCCAGACGGCCGTCAGGTTCGCATGTGACCGGCAGCACGCGGCGATAGAGCATGGGCGCCGTACGCCGGTTGAGCTCGAGCTCACGGCGTAGGGCAGCCTCTCGAAGATCCAGCGTGGAGAAGTCCATGAAGCTGAAGCGCACGGCACGCTTCAGCTTGTAGGCGCGCTCGCCGGCGAGCAGCACGATGGCGCCGTGCGTGTCGATTCGCTCCACACCATTGCCCAGTGCTCCGTCCAGGAGGAAGGCCAGGACTTCCGCTTGCTGCTGTTCGGTCATGCCGCGTTGTAGACCAGGTAGCGGCAGAGCCCAACCCGGGGCGCTTGCCGTGGTGGGACGCTGGCTTTACATCCTCACAGGGGGCGAACCGCTGCTTCACGGGCAGGATATGGACATTCGAGCGGGCTTCATCGATCTCGTCGGCAACACGCCACTGGTGCGCCTCAAGCGCGTATCGGAAGCGACCGGCTGCGAGATCTTGGGCAAATGCGAGTTCCTGAACCCGGGCGGCAGCGTCAAGGATCGGGCGGCACTGGCGATCATCACGGATGCCGAGGAGAAGGGAATCCTGCGTCCCGGCGGGGTGATCGTCGAGGGCACTGCCGGCAATACCGGCATCGGCTTGGCGCTGGTCGGCAATGTCCGCGGCTACCGGACCGTGATCGTGATGCCGGAGACGCAGAGCCAGGAGAAGAAGGACATGCTCCGGCTGGTCGGCGCCGATCTCCGGCTGGTCCCGGCACTGCCCTACAAGGATCCCAACAACTACGTGAAGTACTCCGGCAGGCTAGCGGCCGAACTTGCGCAGAACGAACCCAATGGTGCGATCTGGGCCAACCAGTTCGACAATGTGGCGAACCGGACCGGACACTACCGGACGACCGGACCGGAGATCTGGGAGCAGACGGGCGGCAGCATCGACGCCTTTACCTGTGCCGTCGGCACGGGCGGGACATTCGCCGGCGTGGGCATGTTCCTCAAGGAGCGGAATCCCGGCATCAAGATCGTGCTAGCCGATCCGATGGGAGCCGCGCTGTACAACTGGTACAAGCACGGTGAGCTCAAAGCCGAAGGCTCGTCGATCACCGAGGGCATCGGCCAGGGGCGGGTGACGGCCAATCTGGAAGGCGCACCGGTGGACGACGCGCTCCAGATCACCGACCGGGAGGCGCTGCCTTACATCTTCGATCTGGTGCTCGACGAGGGGTTGGTGCTCGGCAGCTCCTCGGCGATCAACATCGCGGGCGCAGTCCACGTCGCCAGGATGCTGGGCCCAGGCCACACGATCGTGACCATCCTCTGCGACTACGGCACACGGTATCAGAGCAAATTGTTCAATCCCGAATTCCTGCGCGAGAAAGATCTGCCCGTCCCGTCCTGGCTGGCCTGAGCCTGCCGTCCCACACCTTTAGCGAGCAACCGCGCCCATGCCCGAAGCCCTCGTCACCACCGAATGGCTGCAGACCCATCTCGATTCGCCTGACGTCCGGGTCATCGACGCGACGTGGTTCCTGCCGACCATCGAGCGCAATGCGCGCGCGGAATACGAGGCGTGCCACATCCCAGGGGCGGTGTTCTTCGACCTGGACGAGGTCTGCGAGCCGAAAGACCTGCATCCGCACATGGTGCCGTCGCCGGCAAGGTTCAGCAGCCGCGTGCGCCAGCTCGGCCTCGGTGACGGGGTGCGGATCATTGTCTACGACAATAACCGCTTCTTCGCCTCCGCACGCGTCTGGTGGATGTTTCGCTACATGGGGCATGTCGACGTCTGGGTGCTGGATGGCGGACTCGGTCGCTGGCAGGCCGAAGGCCGCCCGGTGAATGACTTCGCGAAGGCAACCAAGTCCCGCGAGTTTACCGTCCGGCAGAACAGCCTGATCTACCGGGAGCTCGATCAGATGCGGGCGAACCTGACCACACGCCGCGAGCAGGTCGTCGACGCCCGCTCCGCCGGTCGGTTCCACGCCCGCGAGCCCGAGCCGCGGGCAGGCCTGCGCTCCGGCCACATCCCCGGCGCGCGAAATCTGCACTACATCGAGCTGGTCGCTGACGACGGCACGCTGAAACCGGAACCCGAGCTGCGCCGGATCTTTGCCACTGCCGGCGTCGACCTCACCCAGCCGCTGGTCACCACTTGCGGCTCCGGCG
>JAPJRA010000752.1 GCA_030824835.1 Geminicoccaceae bacterium
CCCACCGGCATCGCGGCGACCAACGCCAGCTACACCACGCTAAGGGACACGATCATCAGGGGTCAAAGTTGCGAGCCGTTTGACACACATCTCACGATGCGGGGACCGGCTGTTGCGGACCTACCTGTTCGAGGCTGCCGGCATCATCCTGCACCGGGTCTCCCGCTGGTCGGCCCTCAAGGCCTGGGGCACCCGGCTGGCCAAGCGGGTCGGCAGCAAGAAGGCCACCGTCGCCGTCGCCCGCAAGCTCGCCGTCATCCTCCACCGCCTGCTGCGCGACGGTACCGAGTTCCGCTGGTCGGCTGAGCAGAGGCAAGCGGCATGAGGTCGAGATAGAAGCTGGGCGAGATCCGCCACCAGGCGGAAAGCTGTCCCTGTCCGGGACGAGGCGTTGGCCATCGCGCGGGTACTGTTGTGGCTCGGGTCCACAAGATCCGATGACCACGTAGTTGACATCACGAGGCCAATGCTTCCGACGCCATCATGCGGCGGCTTCATGCCGACCGCGGAGAGAACCATGATCCGACGGGGACAGCATACTATCGCCAGGGAAGATCAACGAGGAGCTTGCCCACCATAAGAGAACGGTACCAGCGTTGCCCCTTCGACCGACACACTGCCAGTGGCCGGCTGGGCCCGGCTGATGGCAACGAGAATAATCGTGACTTGCCGGTAGCTCCGGGGAGCCGCCGGCAGGGGTAGCGAGAACTCCTGAACCTGGGATCCATCGGTAGCGGACAGTGCCAGCGAGCCGACAAACGCGGGGTCGTCGATCGAGCTGGCAGTATTGGCATCGGGTTTGTCCAGGAAGATCCGGACGATCAGGCCGGCCCCACCGTCAAGTGGCCGTAGTTTGACCTTCAGTATCGCCCCGGAGCGGACGTCGCACTCGATGCAGGGCGGCTTGATCTCTTGACGCGAAGGTACGAGTGACACGGTAGCCGGCTGTCCTACTCTGGCGACTGCAGTGTCATTCGCGCGGCTGAGCGTCGCTATTCCCAGCACGCAGGCGGCAGCAAGTACAAAGGTGCGGGCGATGACAGCCGCTGCGTCATGTACCGGGACGATTTTCGCCAGTAACATCAGAAGAATGTCACCTCGATCGCGGCCGGCTGAAGGCGATCCTTTGCCAGCCGGTTGCCCGGTCCGATCGGGACGAGCTGTATGGTCAGCGTGCCCGCCAACGGCAGGCTCTCGGCGCGCCAGCGCTCAAGCAGATCGTCGAGCGGCAGCTCGAACGAAAAGCAATTCCTCCGCGTGGTGCATATATCCGACGGCTCGAACGGCGCTTGCACGTCAGCTCTGCCGGCACCGCCGAAGAACGCCAGCGTACCGACATAGAACGGCCCTTCCGGGGCCGGGTCCCGGTTGGCAGTAGGGTGGTTCACGAATACCCGCACCAGTTTCGAAAGGAGGTCCTGCGGCACCGTCAGGTTGAGGATTCGCAAGACCGCGCGTGACGGCAAGACGCGACGGCTGGCGAGTCGGATCTGCCGCGTCACCGCCCCGTTGCCGGCCGCCAAGGGATCGGTGGCTGCGGCGGCCAATGCTGCCACGTCGGTGGCCCGGAGAGTGAACGATGCCATTGCCGGGGAACTGGCGGCCTTCGCTGCGGCGGGTCGGGGATCGAGCCTGTCGTAGCCGTAGCCCGTCATTCCGATGTCGCGCACCTTCACGTCGTAGAGGGAGCCATCCGGGCGAGGAAAGTTCCTGGCGAAGGTGAAATTCAACCAGTTGGTGGCGTTGCTGTTGGCGTGGCCGTGCGCGTTCCAGGACGCCCAGATCCGGTCGACGTTCGCATGGTGCAGGAAAAACAGTGGATCGCGTGGCGAGGTCATCGTGACCATCTTGCCGCCGATCCAGTTATGCACGCCGTTGTGCGGGGTCGCTTCAAGCGGGCCTTGGGTGCTGCCCTCCCACTGCCACCAGCTTTGCGTGCTCGCCTGCCCGTATGGACGGGCGCTGCCGAAGGATTCGAAGGCCGTCGGCGCGTAGGCCCGACGCATGGCGCCGCTGCCCACGAGCTCCGCCGGGATCGTGGCCGTCGCCGTAGGCGCGCGCGTGCGCTCGTACAGCGGGTTCGCGGTGCCGTCGAGCAAAGTGGGTCGGCTGACCGCGGCCGGTAGCCTGGGGTTTCGAGCCCAGTCCCAGTAGGGCATGATGAAGTTGGCGGCTCCCGGCACGGCACCTGGCGGCAGGCGGCGGATGATCCGCTCCAGTGCTAGAAGATATTCGCGGTGCCAAGGCAACAAGTACCAGTTCTGATGTGGACACAGATTCGAGTGGATGTTGCTCAGTCTATCCCAGTTGCGCCGGTCACCGGTCGGCAATGACCGAAGGTAGCGGACGGCGGTGGCATAGGTGAGGATCATCGGATCGTCGATGGCCAGGCTGTCTATGTCTCGTCTGATACGGAGTGTGGCGCCGCTCACCAGCGCCGTCGGGAGCATGGCACCACCAAGGAGGCCCGCTGCCCCGCCAAGGCTGCCACGCAAGATCCCCCGCCGAGTTACTTCGATCGTCATGAACGTTTCCCTTGTCTCGCGGATTGGCCTGCAAATCTGGCAGAATGAAGCAGCCGCCATGCGCAGCCGGCGCTCGCGGGAGGCGGCCGTCGTCTCGTGCACGGTCG
>JAPJRA010000753.1:0-1805 GCA_030824835.1 Geminicoccaceae bacterium
GACTCACAGCAAGACTTCACCAAGCTCACGGACAACAGCGCCGGCTGAGCGCGGGGAACAGACCGGTGCCCAACATCCTGACAATGGATCAAGCACCGTCCGGGGCGGCGAACCCATAGCAAGTCTGCCCCAAACGTAGGTTTGAGCTACAGTGGCGATGAATCTGCGAACACGGACGCGATGCGCTCGATGAGCGGCCGTACACGGCGCGGATGAACTATGTTGTGCGGGTATACAATCTAAAGTGCTGTCGGACCTACGGAATACTCCATCAATACTTCCACAAGTGCACCCGACGCCAGGTCGTCGTCGACATCGCGGATCGATTTGAGCGCGATGCCGCGACCTTCCTTGCACCATCGTCGCACCAGACCACCGTCATTCGCCACACGTCGGCCACGCACCGATACCCGGTATCGCTGGCCCTCGACCAGAAACGTCCACGCACGGTCGATATTCTGGCCAAAGCGCATCACTATGCAGTCGTGACGCGACAGGTCGTCGGGATGCACGGGCTTGCCGGCGGCCGCCAGATAGGATGGAGCCGCGCAGACGATGCGCCGATTCTGACCCAGTGATCGTGCCCGCAGTGTGCTGTCCGCCAGGATTCCATGGCGGATCGCGAAATCCATCCCCTCGCCGACCAGGTCGACAAAGCCGTCAGTCACATTGATGTCGACGACCACGGCGGGATGCTCGGCAAGGAAGGCATCCACGATCGGCGCGATTCGCCGCCTGCCTAAATCCTCCGGCGC
This sequence comes from Geminicoccaceae bacterium, assembly GCA_030824835.1. Lineage (GTDB taxonomy): Bacteria > Pseudomonadota > Alphaproteobacteria > Geminicoccales > Geminicoccaceae > Benzoatithermus. The sequence continues at coordinate 756 of JAPJRA010000753.1, forward strand.
GCTGAAACGAATGGGTCCCGAAATCACCTCCGTGCCCAGGCGAATGCGGCTTTCGAGCTCCTCGGCTTCCGCCAGCAGGCGTCGTGCGCCGTCGACCAGCAGCCTGCCCTCGTCGGTGAGGCTGATGGCGCGGGTGGTTCGAGCGAGCAGCGTGGCTCCGTAATAGGACTCCAGGGCTGCCAGACGCTCGGAGACGGTCGCCGGCGAAAGGCCGCATTAGCGTCCGGCTGCCGCCATTCCCCCTTTTCCCACGATGCGCAGGAAGAGAGCGAGGTTGTTCAGCAGCATCATTCGATAAGCTCGAATTATAATTTCGCTTCAAGGCCAATTATCAGCCTCGGCCGTATTTCGGAAATCACCGGCGAAGAGCAGAGGACGCCATGCAACTCGACCACGTCACCATCCGCACCCGTGACATCGCCGGAACCCGTGAGTTTTCTTGCGCGGTGTTCGGCCTGGAGGTCGGCCACCGACCGGCCGCCGTCCACCGTCTCCCGGGATGCTGGATGTACGCCGAAGGTCAGCCTATGGTGCACATCATCGGCAGCCAAGGGTACGGCATCGACCGCGCAGCCGAGGCCATCGACCATGTCGGCTTTCGCTTGACCGGGTACGCCGAATTCCGCGCGAAGCTCGACCGGTTCGGCATGCGATACTCGACCATGGACCTCGCCGACCTACAGGAGCGGCGCCTGTTCCTGCGTGCGCCTGGCGGCCCAGTGCTGGAGACCGTCTTTTCCGAACCGATTCCAAAGGAGACCCGATGCGCTTCGACGATGAGACTGTTCGCCTGGTCGTCGGTGGCGCGACCGGGATCGGCAAGGCAGTAGCCGCCGCCCTCGCCGCGCGACCGGGTCGGGTCGAGATAGCCAGCCGCATGGGTGGGCTTGATGTCGCCGACATCGCGGTGGTCGACGCCTACTTCCGGCAACAGGGCCCGGTCGACCACGTGATCGTCACCGCCGGCTCGCAAACTCCCGGCGGTGCGTGGCGGACGTGTCGTTCGAGGCGGCGAAGGCCGCTTTCGACGTCAAGTTCTGGGGCTCGCTC
>JAPJRA010000753.1:1815-2628 GCA_030824835.1 Geminicoccaceae bacterium
CATCACGCTAACCTCGAGCTTCCTGGCGCGGCGCACGGTACCGGGCACCTTCGTCAAGACGGCGATGAACGCGGCACTGGAGTCGGTCGTCAAGATACTGGCGAGGGAGCTTTCGCCGCTCCGCGTCAATGTCGTCAGCCCCGGCCTGACCGACACCGAGGCCTATGCCGGGATGGCCGGGGAGGCCCACCGCGCCATGCTCGACCGCGCCGCCAGCATTCTGCCGGCCGGGCGTCACGGCCGGCCCGAGGACATCGCCGCCGCATACCTGTTCGCCATCGACAATCCCTTCGTCACCGGCAGCGTCATCGACGCCGCCGGCGGTGCGCTGGTCAACTGATCAGCAGCGAGGAGAACGACATGCCTGACACCAGCCTGCTCGACCCGGTTTCACTCGGGGCGATCGCTCTGCCGCACCGTATCGCCATGGCGCCCATGACCCGGGCGCGCAGCAGCCAGCCGGGCAACGTGCCGAACGCGTTGATGGCGCGCTACTACGCCCAGCGGGCGTCGGCTGCCGTCATCGTCACCGAGGCCACGCAGGTCTCGTGGCAGGGGCAGGGCTATTCCTTCACCCCCGGCCTCCACACGGAGGAGCAGACCGCGGGCTGGCGGCTCGTCACGGAGGCCGTGCATACGGCCGGCGGGCGCATCCTGACGCACCTCTGGCATGTCGGCCGCATGAGCCATCCGAGCTTCCATCCCGACGGCCTCCCGGTGGCACCCTCGGCGCAGGCACCCGACGTGGTGGTATGGATCGTCGATCCGGCGACCTCCACGGCGAAGCGGATGCGATTCACGCGGCTGCCGCCC
>JAPJRA010000754.1 GCA_030824835.1 Geminicoccaceae bacterium
GACCAGCAGGGCGGCGCCGATGCGGGGCAGGCGGACGCTAAACAGCACCGTGTCGACCGTGGCGCTGGCGGCCGGTTCGCCAGCCAGCCGATGGAGGACGGCCGCGGCAATCTCGGCCGGGGTGAGCGGGTAGGGGCCGACGAGGGTGGCAGCCAGCACCAGGGCCACGAGCAGAACCCCGAGGCCGGGACAGAGCCGGGGCCCGATCAGCGTGCCCCGCTTTCGGGCGGCCCAAGCAGGCGGTCGAGCGCCGTGCCGTCGAGCTCGACATGGTAGAAGAGGTCGTAGAATTTCCTGGCCTCCTGCCGCAGATCCTGCGCAGCCAAGTCTGGATAGAGTCTGGCTGATGCCCATCTCAGCCCGATCAATCGATTGAGGGACGGCGGACGATCGATCCAGCCGAAGGGCGCGCCGGGGCTCAGGAAGACCTTGCCGGCGGCCACTGCGGCGATGCCGGCCCAGCCCGGATCGGTCGCCACCATGCGGAAGAAGGTCCGGTCCCAGGTGATGATCGCCGCCGGGTTCCACGCCAGGATCTGCTCGAGCTGCACCTTGGCCAGCCCGTCGCTGCCGCCGCCGGCGGCAGCGACGTTGATGCCGCCCACCCGCTCGATGATCTCGGTGTTGATCGAGCCCGTGAGGCCGGTCTCCAGCCCATCCGGACCCCGTGCGAGATAGACCCGCGGCCGGCGCTCCGGCCGCACTTGCGCCATCACGTCGTCGACGGCGGCGAAGGTGGCCTCGGCGTAGCGGGCCAGGCTCTCGGCGCGTTCTGGCACGCCCAGGGCAGCGCCGGCCAAGCGCAGCGCGGCGGCGGTGTTGGCGAGCCTGCCGTCGATCAGGAGGTAGGGGATCCCGGTCTGTGCCTGGACGCGGTCGGCCAGCGAGACGTAGGTGTCGGTGATGCTGCCGAAATCGACGATCACGTCGGGCTTGGTCGCCAGCACGACCTCGAGGTTGGCAGTGTCGCCGCGGCCGGTCAGCCGGCCGAGCTCGGGCAGGTCGCGATAGGGGGTGGCGAGGTAGTCGCGCTCGGCCGGCGTCGGGGCGCGCGACCAGCCGGTGAGCGTCTCGGGTGCGAGCACGTAGACGAGCACGGAGGCCGGCGGGCCGGCAGCGAACACGCGCTCGATCCGATCCGGCACGGTCACCGTCCGGCCGGCCGAATCGACGATGCTGCGCGAGGCGGCGGCCGGTGCGGCCAGCGCCAGCAGCAGGGCCAAGGCGAGGGCAAGCGCGCGCATCGCTCAGCTTCCCGATGCAGCCACGGGGTTGAATCCCCAGCGCGCCAGGATCGCCTGGCCGTCGGTCGACAGGATGAACATGGCGAAGCGGGCGGCAGCAGCCTCCTGGTCCGGTGGGCCCGTCAGCACCGCGATGCCGTAGTTGGCACCCACCGAGAGCGTGTCCGGCAGCTCCGTCACCGTCAGCCCGGGAAGCTCGGCAGCGGCGACCATGCCGTTGCTGCAGTAGCCGAGGAACAGGTCGGCGCGGCCTTCCGCCAGATGCCAGGCATACGTGTTGCGCCCCACCGGCGGCTTGGCGCTGTCCTTGCCGCCCGCCAGCTGCAGGGCCCTGGCCTCGAGCGCCGCCCTGGCCCCCGGACGGATCACCTCGGCCCTGGCAAACGCGGCCCAGGCATAGTCGCCGGAAGGATCGTTGCCAGGGGTCGACGTGCCGAGCTTCAGCGTTGGATCGAGCATCGCGTCCAGCACCCCGTCGATGCCGACAGCCAGGCCGGGGCGGACCATCAGGCAGAGTCGGTTGCGGGCGAACACCACCGGCTGCCAGGCCTTGCCTGCCTCCGCCAGTCGTCTGGGGTGGCCGAAATCGGCGGAAGCGAAGACGGTGGCCGGCTCGCCGGCCTCGATTCGCTCCCGCATCTGGCCCGACGGCCCGAACGCGGTGGCAACCTCGATGCCCGTGGCGCCGGCATAGGCCTTGGCGACCTCGCCCAGCGCTCCGGTCAACGACCCCGCGGCATAGAGCGAGACCGCGGCTTCCGCCCGTGCCGCCATGGGTGCCACGACCATGGTGAGGATCAGGGCCAGCGCGCGCACGAACTCAGCTCGCCGCCGGCTTGGCGTTGGGGAAGAAGAGCTGCTCGCCATTGATCGTGTACCCGGCGATGGCCTTCTGGCCCTCGGAGCTGATCAGCCAGTCGACGAACTGCTGGCCGAGCTCGGCCTTGACGGCCGGGAACTTGGCCGGGTTGACCAGGGTCACGCCATATTGGTTGAACAGCCTGCCGTCGCCGGCGACCAGGATCTCGAGGTCGCCGCGGTTCTGGAAGCTGAGCCAGGTGCCGCGGTCGGTCAGCGCGTAGGCGCCCATGCCGGCGGCGGTGTTGAGCGTCGGGCCCATGCCGGAGCCGGTCTCGCGATACCAGCTGCCGCTGGCCGCCTCGGTATCCACGCCGGCCGCCTGCCACAGCTTCAGCTCGGCCTTGTGGGTGCCGCTGTCGTCGCCGCGCGACGCGAACGGTGCTTTGGCTGCGGCGATCCTGGTCAGCGCCGCCGTGGCGTCGGTCATGCCGGCCACGCCGGCCGGGTCGCTCCTGGGCCCGACGATGACGAAATCGTTGTACATGACGTCGAACCGCCTCACGCCGTAGCC
>JAPJRA010000755.1 GCA_030824835.1 Geminicoccaceae bacterium
TGGCGAAGGAGGCCGAACGGCTCCTGGCCGATACCGGCTGGCTGCCCGAACCGCTGCGCCCCGCCATGGACGCGGCGGCCGTGGACGGCGGGGGCGATCAGGACGAGGACGGCGTGGCGCTGCCCGACTTCCTCGCCGGTGACGACGAGGACGCGGCCGAGACCGACGACGACGCGGCGGCCTTGGTCGCCGCCGAGTGACGCGCGCCGGCGGGGCGGCGTCAGTCGCCCCGCTTTCCATCCCCTTCCACCCTACGGCCCGGCATCTCGCCGGGCCGCTTTCGTTTCAGGAGACCAGATTCATGTCCGCTTCCCTCATCTTCGACATCGCGCCGCTCGGCTCGCTCGTGGCCTACAGCGATGGTCAGCCGAAGCCGCCCGCGCGTTTCACGAAGAAACTCGCCGCGTGGAAATCCCGCAACGGGCTCGGTCGCCTCGTGCGCAAGGAGCCGGGCCGCGAGCGCCCGACCTACACGACCCCGCCGTCCTTCACTCTGCATGAGGGCGATTTCGGCGAAGGCGGCATCATCCTCATCACCGTCATGCGCAGCTACGGCATCGACAGCGATCTGAGCTTCCGGGTGATCGAACGCCCGAAGATCGGTCAAGTCCGCGTTGTGCAGGATGTCGGAGAGAACGTCGAATTGCTGCACCTCGCGGAGAACCACGAGGCGGCCGAACTCTGGCTAGCCAGGAACGGCTACAGCCGCGCGCGCCTCGAGGAGATCACCGCCGACGAGGCAGGCGCCGATGCCGTCGAGGGTCGAGCTGCCGCGTGACCATCGCCGATCCCGTTCATCCGGCCCGCTTGTCCCGTGACGGCGGGCCTTCTTCGTTTCAGGAGAACACAATGGCCATTCCCGATCCCGTTCGAACGAACTTCGACACTCTGCTTCGTGCTGCCGATGACGGCAATCTCGCCCTTATGGAATGCCTCGACGCCGCGACCCGTGAGACACGCTATGTCCTGTGCGCGGTCGGCCGCGACGGGGGTGATTACGTCTTCACGCCGTTCGGCCATCTCGCAAGCGGCAACCCCTATGACGCCTATCTGCCGCCGGATCCCGACGATCCTGCCGGCTTTGTCGAGAAGGCCGAAGATGGGGGCGCATCATGATGACGGTCGATGAAATCTTCGCCGATGACCGCCGCAATCCGCCATCGGAGCGCTCGCTTCCCTGGGAGGAAACCCGCAACGGCGTCACCGTCATCGTGGAACCGAAACCGCATTGGGCCGAGGACATGCGCGCCTTCCGGCTCGATGCCCGCGAATACTGCCGCTATGCCGACTGGACGGCCCATGGCGCCCGGACGCGCTTTTTCGGTCATATCGACACCTCCGGCGACGATGTGATGATGAAGGCCCGCGCCATGATCGCCCGCGAAATCGCCGATGGGTTCTGGGACTGACCGGCCCTGAAAGCCGAACCTTGCACACGGGGCTATCGGGTATCGCTGCACAAGCAGCGATGGATCGAGTTCGAGCTTCACCATTGCGCCAACTCCTTGGTGTTGTGGGGGCAACGGGTTCCGTCCCCGGCCTGAAACACACCCTGAATATCCGCCGGCAACGAGGCTGGCGCAGCAAAGCATCTGCGACGGGTTTCCGGCACCGGCTCGACGCAAAGCACCATCCCCCGCTTCCATTCGCTAACCTTGGTCCGACCGTCTCTTTGCATTCAACCCCGGTGGGGTCGGCTTACGCGCGCGTGCCGCCCTCGGGGATTCGGAAAGAATCCGAACGCCCGAGGGTGATTGCAGATCCGGTCAGACACTTCGGGCGCCTGTCGCGCGGGGGATGGTCCCCCGCCTCCAAAGACAGGAGCCGGAACCCATGTCCTATGCAGATGCCACCGCCTTCGCCGCCAGCCTCGCCACCACGCTGATGGTCGTGATCGTCGTGTTTCAGGCCGGGGACGGCACCCACGGCGCCATGCCCGCCGACGAGTTCGACGGCGACGAAGAGATGGTGAAGCTCGAACTCGATCCCTTCGGCTGAGGCGCGAAAGCGCCTCCGCCCGACGGCCCGGCCCGCGTCAGGCGCAGCCGGGCCTTGTGCCATGCGCAGGCTGCGCATCGCCAGCGGCGGTGCCGAGGCCTCGCCTCGGCTCTGGAAAGGGAGAGTTGGGCCGGGATCGGGGCGAGCCTGGCGGAAGGAGAGGAGAGCGCCGCCGGGCCATATCATCCCGCTCTCCTGGAGGATCATCCAATGACCGATACCGACAAACCAGCCACGCCGGAATTCGACATGGCCGCCAGCGTCGCGCGCTTCTTCGCCGAGCGCGATGAGCGCAACCGTCGCGCTGAAGCGGTCCGTCCCGACAACAAGACGGCGCTGTTCGATGCGCTGGCCGCCGCAGGCATCACTCTCGTGACCGTCACCTTCGACGGTTCTGGCGACAGCGGCCAGATCGAGGACATCACCGCGCAATCGGACGACCGGACCGTGGACCTGCCGCAGGGCGAGATCACCATTGCCACGGTGGCATGGGGAACCGACAAGGTGACCGCAATCTCAATGGGCGTTGAGGCGGCCATCGAACAGCTCGCCTATGACTTCCTCTCGGAAACCCATGGCGGCTGGGAGAACAATGATGGCGCCTATGGCGAGTTCA
>JAPJRA010000756.1 GCA_030824835.1 Geminicoccaceae bacterium
GCGCAAGGTCGCCCCCGGCCACGCCAGCGCCTGCATCCGCGACGAGCTGACCCTGATGCCGGCCGCGGCCGCCTGAGGCGGGCGCCGGCCCGATCGCTGGGACCGCGCCTACCGGGTGAACGTCGCGCTGTCGTCGGCGGTGGCGATCCCGCAGACGAGGCCCGGCGCCGGGCGCAGGCCGCACGCCGCGACCATGCGCCGGGACGGCACGTTCGACGCCGACACCAGCTCATAGACGTGCGTAGCACCGAGGTCGCGGAACACGCTGGCGATCATGCGCGCGTTGATGTGGGTGCCGAGCCCCCTGCCGCGCTGCGATTCCGCCACCGCGACCAGCCCGCCCCAGGCATGGCGGTGATAGGGGCTGTGCTCGTTGTGCGGCAGATAGCCATGCGCCGCCGCCACGACGGCGCCGTCCGCGTCACCGACCGCCACCGTCGTCGCCGGCCCCAGCTCCCCGACCAGCAGCGAGCCCGAGAACGGCACCACACCGGCGGCCCCCATCAGCGCCTGAATGCGGGCCGTGGAACCGTCCTCCGGCCCGGTCGGCCGGCCGAGCTCGGCCAGGCCGTCCGGCAGACCCCTGGCCAGGATCGGCTCGCAGGCAGCCAGCGCGCTCGCCCGGTCGGCGAGGAACACGTCCCAGCTATCGAGGCGGCATTGCCGCTCGCGCAACCATGACCTGAGGTCCTCCGCCTTCTCGGCGGTGATCATGCGGAAGCCGCAGACGCCGTCCCGGGCCAGATATTCCTCGATGCGCGCCCGGCCGAACCGATCCACATCGTCACAGCCCATCATCCGTCCGGTCTGGCACGCGCCGGCCGTCGCCTGGATGAACGCGGCGCTCGTCTCGGCCTGCGCCTGCAGGCGCTGCTGCTGTGGCGTGCCGAAATAGCCGGACATGGGCAGCCCGCTCCCCTGAAGCCGATCCCGCCGCAACATAGCCGGTTCGGCGGGCGCGGCAACGCCATGGGAACAGGCTGCCGCGCCTGCATCCGTGAGGATTTGAGCCTCATGGCGGCAACGGCCGCTTGCGCTATGCGCAGCTTGCCGGACTGGGTCTAACCATGTGCCGAGATCGGTGCCGGCGACGGCCCCCCTTCGCCGGTGCTGCCGAGAAGGGCCAGGGCCGGGGCGACGACACCTTCCAAGAGCGTGCGTTCCGGTCGAACCCGCGCCAGCACGCGCACCCCCATCAGCACCCCCAGGAGATGCTGGGCCAGGCTCGCCGCCGGCAACGATCGGGTGATCGTGCCGTCCGCCTGGCCGGCCTCGATGCAGCCCAGAAAGAACGCCTCGATGCGGAGGAGGACCTCGGCCACGAGCTCCTGGAAGTCCGGATCGTGCGGCGCCACGTCGAGCGCCGCGTTCACCAGCATGCAGCCTTTGTGCTGCGGGTCACCGAGCGAGCGCTTCAGGATCTCATCGAAGAACGCGCTGATGGCCTGGCGCGGCGGCAGCGCCTCGCAGCGTCGGATACGGCCGGCGATGCTCTCCTCGACATACTGGTCGAGCGCCCGCTGGTAGAGCGCCCGCTTGTCGCCGAACGCGTTGTACAGACTGGCGCTGGTGATCCCGGTCGACGCCACCAGGTCACGGACTGACGTCGCCTCGTAGCCGCGGCTCCAGAAGCATTGGATGGCCGCCTCCATCACCGCCGCCTCGTCGAATTCCCTCGGTCGCGCCATGCCGTCATCCGTGCGGTTCGTGCCCCACGGGCATCTTGCCATCTTCGCGGGCATGACACATTATAGAACGATCGTATTAAAACTCCACGCCCGGCGGCAGATCCGAAGGAGAGGTCCATGATCCGCTTCTATTTCCACCCGACGCCCAACCCCGCGAAGATCGCGCTCTTCCTGGAGGAGGCGGGCCTCCCGTATGACGCCATCCCCGTCGACACCAGCAAGGGCGAGCAGCATCTGCCGGCCTTCCGCGCGATCAACCCCAACGGCAAGGTGCCGGCGATCGTCGACCCGGACGGGCCGGGCGGCAAGGAGGTCCGGGTGTTCGATTCGACCGCGATCCTGATCTATCTCGCCGAGAAGACCGGCAGGTTCCAGGGCGCGCCGGCGGATCGGCCGGAGCTGCTGTCGTGGCTGCTGTTCATCGCCTCGGGCCTGGGCCCGTTCTCCGGCCAGGCCGTGCACTTCCAGTTCGCAGCACCAGAGGGCCTCGACTACGCCGTGAACCGCTACCGGCGGGAGGCCGAGCGGCACTACCAGGTGCTGAACGACCATCTCGAGGGCCGCACCTACGTCGTCGGCGATAGCTACACGATCGCCGACATGTCGGCCTGGGGCTGGCTCGATCGCGCCTCGCGGGTGCGCAAGGGCGAGACCGACCCGCTGGCCCCGTTCCCCAACCTCAAGCGGTTGTTCGAGACGGTGGACGCACGGCCGGCGGTCGCACGCGCAAGGGCCGTCGGCGCCGATCACGACTTCAAGAAGGTCAACGACGAGGAGACGCGGCGGGCACTCTTCCCCTCGAACTTCCCGCACGCGGCCTGAGGCGACGGGCATGGACCTAAACGGCAAACGCGTCCTCGTCACCGGCGGCACGAGCGGCATCGGGCTCGCCATCGCGCAGGCACTGGTCGCCAAGGGTGCCAAG
>JAPJRA010000757.1 GCA_030824835.1 Geminicoccaceae bacterium
CTTTCTGGACAAGGCCGAGCTGCCGCCGGCCTGGGCCGCGGACGGCGAGATGCCCTATCTGCTGGGCACCGACCCGCAGGGGCGCGACATCTTCTCGGCCATCCTCTACGGCTCGCGCATCTCGCTGGTGATCGGTGCCGCCAGCGTGCTGCTGGCAGCGGCACTCGGGATCGTCGTCGGCCTGCTGGCCGGCTACCATGGCGGCTTCCTCGACAACCTCCTGATGCGGATCGGCGACACCGTGCTGTCGCTGCCGACCCTGCTGATCGCCATCCTGTTCAACGCGGTCTGCAAGGAGCTGCTGCCGGGCGACCTGCGCGAGTTCCTGGCTCCGGGCATCCTCGTGCTGTCGATCGCGGCGGTGAGCTGGGTGCAGTACGCGCGCGTCGTGCGCAGCTCGACCATGGTCGAGGCCGGCAAGGAATATGTGCAGGCCGCGCGGATCATCCGCGTGCGGCCGCACCGGATCATGCTGGGCCACATCCTGCCCAACGTGATGACGCCGGTCCTGGTCACCGCCACCTTGAACCTGGGCTTGGCGATCCTGGCCGAGGCGACCTTGTCCTTTCTGGGCGTCGGCATGCCGGTCAACCAGCCCTCGCTGGGCACGCTGATCCGCATCGGCAACGAGTATTTCTTCTCGGGCTCGTGGTGGATCGTGCTGTTCCCGGCGCTCCAGCTCTGCCTGATCATCCTCTCGGTCAATCTGCTGGCCGACTGGCTGCGCGACGCGCTCAATCCCAAGCTCCGCTGAACGGAAACCCCGATGAGCCACGATCTTCTGCTGCGCGACGTCCGCCCGATGGGCGGGGATTCCACCGACGTGCTGATCCGCGCCGGCCGCATCGCCGAGATCGCGGCGGGCATCGAGGCGCCGGGCGTGCCGGTCGAGGCGGGGCAGGGGGCCATCCTGCTGCCCGGCCTGGTCGAGGCGCACACCCATCTGGACAAGAACCTGCTGGGCCTGCCCTGGCAGCCGAACTCGGCCGGGTCGACGATCCAGGACATGATCGACAACGAGCGCAAGCTGAAGCGCGCGATCGACATGGAGCCCGGCCGGCAGTCCGCGCGCCAGGTGGTGCTGTCGATCGCCAACGGCTCGACCCACATCCGCAGCCACATCGACGTCGACACCAAGCACGGCATGTGGGGCATCGAGGGGGTGATGGCGACGCGCGAGCGCTACCGCGACTGGATTGACATCGAGCTCGTGGTCTTCCCCCAGTCCGGCATGCTCAAGCGCCCCGGCACGGTCGAGCTGATGGAGGAAGCGCTGCGCCTGGGCGCCGAGGTCGTGGGCGGCATCGACCCCTGCACCATGGACAAGGACCCCAAGGGCCATCTCGACACGGTGTTCGGCCTCGCCCAGACCTTCGGCCGCCCGGTCGACATCCACCTGCACGAGCCGAACGAACTCGGCATGTTCTCGATGGGGCTGATCGTCGAGCGCACCAGGGCGCTGGGCATGGCCGGCAAGGTCACCATCAGCCACGCCTTCTGCCTCGGCATGAACGACTGGCTGGGCGTCGGCACGATGCTCGACACGCTGGCCGAGGCCGGCATCGCGCTGATGACGACGGCCCCCTCGGGCTGGCCGGCGCCCCCGGTCAAGCGCGCCCATGCGGCCGGCATCACGATCTGCTCGGGCTCGGACGGCATCCGTGACCTGTGGCACCCCTACGGCAATGCCGACATGCTCGACCGTGCCCGCCAGGTCGGCCAGCGCAACGGGCTGGACAAGGACCACGAGGTCGAGCTGGCCCTGGCGATCTGCACCACCGGCGGTGCCAAGGTGATGGCGCTGCCGAACTACGGTGTCGCCGTCGGCGACGACGCCGATCTGGTCCTGGTCCAGGCGCGCAACGTGCCGGAGACCGTGGTGCTCTGCCCGCCGCGGCAGCTCGTGGTCAAGCGCGGCAAGGTCGTGGCGCGCGACGGGCACGCTCTTTGCGAGGCCCCCTGACGCCATGGCCATACCCACGCTCGAGATCCGCGACCTGCGCATCGAGTTCCCGACCCGGCGCCGCACGCTGCTGGCGCTGGACGGGGTGAGCCTGACGATCGCCCCGGGCGAGATCCTGGGGCTGGTCGGCGAGTCCGGTGCCGGCAAGTCGCTGACCGGCTCGGCGGTCATCGGGCTGCTGCAGCCGCCGGGCCGGGTGGCCGGCGGCCAGATCCTGCTGCAGGGCGAGCGCATCGACGACCTGCCGCCGGCCCGGCTGCGCGCCATCCGTGGGCGGCGGATCGGCGCCATCTTCCAGGACCCGCTGACCTCGCTGAACCCGCTGCTCACCATCGGCGACCAGCTCGTCGAGACCATCCGCACCCACCTGCCGCTGGGCCGGCGCGAGGCCGCCCAACGCGCGCTGGAGCTGTTGCGCGAGGTCGGCATCCCGGCGCCGGAGACCAGGCTCGGCCAGTACCCGCATCAGTTCTCCGGCGGCATGCGGCAGCGGGTGGTGATCGCCCTGGCCCTGTGCGGCGAGCCCGAGCTGATCATCGCCGACGAGCCGACGACGGCCCTCGACGTCTCGGTGCAGGCGCAGATCACGGCACTGCTGAAGCGCATCTGCCGCGAGCGGCGCACGGCGGTGATGCTGGTCACGCACGACA
>JAPJRA010000758.1 GCA_030824835.1 Geminicoccaceae bacterium
TCATCAGCACCGAGGTCATCAGGCCGAGCGAGCCGAAGCCCTGCGCCACCGTGTCGGACTGGACGTCGCCGTCATAGTTCTTGCAGGCCCAGACGAAGGCGCCCGACCATTTCAGCGCCGAGGCCACCATGTCGTCGATCAGCCGGTGCTCGTAGGTCAGCCCGGCAGCCTTGAACTTGTCCGTGAACTCGGTGTCGAACACCTCCTGGAACAGGTCCTTGAAGCGTCCGTCATAAGCCTTGAGGATCGTGTTCTTGGTCGACAGGTAGAGCGGGTAGCCGCAGTTCAGCGCGTAGTTCATCGAGGCGCGGGCGAAGTCGCGGATCGAGCCGTCGAGGTTGTACATGGCCATGGCCACGCCGGACTCGGGGAACTTGAACACCTCGATGTCGATCGGCTGCCCGCCGCCCTCGGGCTCGAACAGGAGCCGCAGCTTGCCCTTGCCCGGGATCTTGAGGTCGGTGGCGCGATACTGGTCGCCGAAGGCATGACGGCCGATGACGATGGGCTTCGTCCAGCCGGGCACCAGTCGCGGCACGTTGGAGCAGACGATCGGCTCGCGGAAGATGGTGCCGCCCAGGATGTTGCGGATCGTGCCGTTGGGCGACTTCCACATCTGCTTGAGGCCGAACTCCTTCACCCGGGCCTCGTCCGGCGTGATCGTGGCGCACTTGACGCCCACATTGTGCTGCTTGATTGCCTCGGCGGCCTCGACCGTCACCTTGTCGTCGGTGGCGTCGCGATGCTCGATGCCGAGATCGTAGTAGAGCAGATCGACGTCAAGGTACGGCAGGATGAGCTTGTCCTTGATCATCTGCCAGATGATCCTGGTCATCTCGTCGCCGTCGAGCTCGACGATGGGATTTTGCACCTTTATCTTCTGCATCACGAGACTCCGCGGCCGATGGATGACGAGAGAGACGAAACTGGCGGGCCGACGGGTTCTTTAGCCACTCGTGGCCGCGCCGCAATACGGTCGCGCGTCGCAGTGCCGCCTCAGTTCAGCCATATCGGCTGGTCGAGCTTGGCGACGAATGCGGCGTGCGCGGCCTCTTCCGCCGCCGAGGGGGCATGCGGACGCGGCGGCCGGACCGTGCGAACGGTAACCGGCCCGGCCTGGCGGGCACCGGGGCGGTCGAGCCCCAGCACCGTCTGGCGCCCGCCGATCAGGTGCAGGTAGACCTCCGCCAGAAGCTCGCAGTCGAGCAGGGCTCCGTGCAGCGTGCGCGCCGAGTTGTCGATCGCGAACCGCCGGCACAGGGCGTCCAGGCTGGCCTGCGCGCCCGGAAAGCGGCGCTGCGCCAGCTGCAGCGTGTCGACGGCCCGGCTCATGGCCAGCGGCTCGTACCCCTGCCGGCCCAGCTCGGCATTGAGGAAGCGGACGTCGAAGGCAGCGTTGTGGATGATCAGCCGGCTGTCCTGGAGAAAGCCGAGCAGCGGCTCCACGACCTCGGCAAAGGCCGGGAAGTCCATCAGGAACTGCGTGCTGAGCCCGTGCACGCGAAACGCCTCTTCGGGCATGTCGCGCTTCGGGTTGATGTAGCTGTGGAAGGTCTGGCCGCTGGGCAGATGGTCGATCAGCTCCAGAGCCGCCACCTCCACGATGCGATGGCCCCGATCCGGGTCGAGCCCGGTGGTCTCGGTGTCGAGCACGATCTCACGCAGCATCGGCAACTCCCACTCGGATCGAGCTTAGCGGCTGGCTTGCTGCACGGCCAGTGGGCGCCGTGGCTCGGTTGACGACGTTTTTCAGCTCGCGGTGCGGGGATGGGCACGGATGGCCCACCGCTCGGGCCAGGCGCGCGGTCGCAGCCTCGATGCCGCCGCGATCACCGCACGCACGCTGCGCGCCGTCGCCCCACGATCAAAGCCCGACGGGATCATGAAGTCGGCCCGCTTGCGCTTCTCCTGGTCGGGCAGCTGCGCCGCACGGACCTGAGCGAGCTTTGCGGTCGTCATCCCCGGCCGCCGCAGCGCCCGCTGCATCTGCAGCATCGGGTTGGCCCATACGACCACCACCGCATCCACCCGTGCCTCGCCGCCGGTCTCGAGCAGCAAAGGAATGTCGAGCACCACGAGGTCGCTGCCCGCACGGCAGGCGCGCCGCAGAAAGCTGCCCTCGGCCGCGCGCACCAGCGGGTGCACGATGCGCTCCAGCCGCCGCAGCTCGTCCGCCCGGCCGAGCACGAGCTGCCCGAGACGACCACGATCGATCCCGCCGTTCGGGCCCAGCGTGCCCGGAAAGGCGCCGGCGACTGGAACGACGGCGGCACCGCCAGCGGCGAACAACTGGTGCACCTCGGCATCGGCGTCGAAGACCGGCACACCGAAGGCGCGAAACATGGCACTGGCCCGGCTCTTGCCCATGGCGATTGAGCCGGTTAGGCCCAGGACGATCACAGCTCGAGCACGCCCTGATCGCGCAGCATCTGCAGCAGGGGCAGGAGCGGCAGGCCGAGAATGGTGAAGTAGTCGCCCTCGATCCGGGCGAAGAGCTGCGCGCCCCGGCCTTCGAGCTGGTACGCACCGACGCAGCCAAGGACATCCGGCCCCACCTTCGCCAGATAGCCGTCGATGGCCGGGTCGGTGAGCTGCCGCATCCACAGCGTCG
>JAPJRA010000759.1 GCA_030824835.1 Geminicoccaceae bacterium
ATCCTGCTCTGCGCTTTCTTCCTGCCGCCCGAGCGCAAGCGCCGGCTCGAGCGCTGGCTGCGCGGCAAGGAGGAGTTCCGCAAGCTGAAGCTCGCCGACGTCGTTATCGTTTCCTTCGGCAAGAGCGGTCGGACCTGGCTGCGGATGCTGCTGTCGCGCTTCTTCCAGCTGCGTTTTGGGCTCAGCCCGTCGGCCTTCATAGGCTTCGACAATCTGCACCGCAAGAACGACGGCATTCCGCGGGTGTTCTTCACCCACGACAATTACTTGCGCGACTACACCGGCAATCTCGACAACCGCAAAGACTTCTACGGCAAGAAGGTCGTGCTGCTGGTGCGACAGCCGGCCGACGTCGCGGTATCGCAGTTCCACCAGTGGAAGTTCCGGATGCGGCCCCACAAGAAGGGGCTGAACCAGTATCCGGAGCATGGTCGCGAGGTCGACGTCTTCAGCTTCGTCATGGACGAGGCGGCGGGACTGCCCAAGGTGATCGAATTCATGAACGCCTGGGCCCGGGAGCTGCCCAATCTCGAGCAGATCCTGATCGTCCGTTACGAGGATCTGCGCCGGGACACGGCGGGCCAGCTCGGCCGGGTGCTGGAGTTCATGGGGCAGCAGCCGACCGCGGCCGAGCTTGCCGATTGCGTGGCCTTCGCCAGCGTCGAGAACATGCGCAAGCTCGAGGAGAAGGGCACGTTCTGGCTCGCCGGCTCGCGCATGAAGGCCGGCGACAAGGCCAACCCCGATTCCTTTAAGGTGCGCCGCGCCAAGGTCGGCGGCTACCGTGACTATTTCGACGACGAGCAGCTTGTCCAGCTCGACGCGATGACCGAGACGCGGCTGCTGTCCGGCTTCGGCTACCGGGCCACCGAGCAGGCGCCGGCGCCCGCGGCGGCCTCGGCCTGAGCACCGGCGGCCCGACGCCCACGTCGACTTGGCACCAACTGGCCGCTCCTGCACAGCGGCATCCTGGAGGCGATCCTTATGAAGCCTTGCGTCTTCATCCACACCAACCACAAGCAGTATCTCGGTGCGCTGGTGTCGATGCATTCGATGCGCCGCAACTCGCGTCACGCCGACGAGTTCGACGTGCAACTGATCGAGTACGAGAAGCACCAGGACTTCTTCGCCAGATACGAGGGCCGCAGCTACAGCAGGGACGGCGACAGCCGGATCTGGGACAAGGAGGACCTGCAGTCCTTCACCCCGCTGCGCTTCATGCCGCCCGAGCTGATGGGCTACGAGGGCCGGGCCGTCGTCGTCGACCCAGACGTGTTCGCGGTTAAGGACGTTTGGGAGCTGCTGTCGCGCGACATGCAGGGCAAGGCGGTGATGTGCCGCCAGCGGGGCACGCCGCCGCACTACGCGTCGAGCGTGATGCTGATGGACTGCGCCAAGCTCAAGCACTGGAAGCTGGCGGACGATTTCGACGCGCTGTTCACCGGCAAGCGCGAGTACAAGAAGTGGATGAACCTGGGTTACGAGGAGCCGAGCACGATCGGCCTGATCGAGCCCGAGTGGAACGACTTCGACAAGCTGACGCCGGCCACCAAGATGATCCACAACACGCGCCGCAAGACGCAGCCGTGGAAGTCGGGCCTGCCGGTGGACTTCATCCCGGCCGAAAGCAACCTTCTGAACCCGGTCATGCTGCTCAACCGGATCCGGCGCAAGCTGTTCGGCGAGTACGCCCTGCTCGGCAACTACAAGGATCACCCGGACGAGCGGCAGACGCAGCTCTTCTTCGGCTACCTGCGCGAATGCCTCGACAACGGCTTGGTCAGCGAGGAGCTGGTCAAGGAGCACATGGCGGCCAACCACGTCCGCCACGATGCCTTCGAGGTGATCAAGCGCACCCCCCCGCTCGATCAGGTGCTGCCAAAGGCGGCCTGACCGGCATCACTACCTCGGTACGGCACCGCTGCGGTACTGCGGTGCCACCGGGCGCTATCGCTCGCGAGGCGTAGGCGCCCGGCGACCTATGGTCGGCCCAGGGTCATGCGCTTCGGCGCCGTCCGGCGCGCGCCTGACCCGGTTCCAGCCCGATCTCGCCAGACAGGCGACGGTTCGGGCACGGATTGGGAGCTGCGGCCATGTGGTGGTACCGAGCCTCGCGGCAATGCCGCCTTCTGCCCTCTGTCGCCCCGGCTATGCGCGGTGCCGGCCGGTGAGCGGGCTCACCTTCGGGCGTGCGGCGGGCGAGGCTCCAGCAGCGGACCCGCGCCCGTCCCACCGCGCCACCCGGCCGGTTTGTCGAGCTGCTCGGCCGGCCGCTGCGCCTGCTGGTCTTGTGCTATGAGATCCCGCCCATCGGCGGCGGCACCGGCGTCGCCTGCCAGCAGGTGCTCGACGCGCTGGCCCACCGGACCGACCTGCGCATCGAGCTGATCTCGAGCGGGCCCGGTCGTCGGCTTGAGGTGCTCCAGCGGGGTTCGGCGACCATCCATTTGCTACCGGTTGGCAAGCGCGACCTGAACCACTGGCAGCCGGACGAGCTGTGCCGCTGGATGGTCGGCGCTGCCCGCCGCGCCCAGGCGCTGACGCGCGACAAGCCGTTCGACCTGTGCCACTGCTGGTCCGGCTTTCCGGCCGGGCTGGTCGGCTGGTGGC
>JAPJRA010000760.1:0-292 GCA_030824835.1 Geminicoccaceae bacterium
CTGCCGGGGTTCGGGGGCGGCCTCATGCTCGGCGCGGCCTGGTACGCCACCATGGCGCCCTGCGGCGCGCGCGACGGGCTGGTGGACGGGGCCCGGGCGCCCTGGGCCACGATCGAGGGCGATCTCGTCACCATCCACGAGGTGCGCAACTTCGCCTGGCGGACCGAGGCCGACTTCACGCCGCGCTGGGAGACGCGGACCGTCGACCTGCGGCGGCTGGAGGGTGTCGACCTGGTGGCGTCCTACTGGATGGGCGACGCCATCGCCCACATCCTGGTGAGCTTCGACTTCG
>JAPJRA010000760.1:302-2609 GCA_030824835.1 Geminicoccaceae bacterium
TCTCGATCGAGACCAGGAAGGAGGTCGGCGAGGCCTACTCGACCGTGCTCGGCTTCCTCAAGCGCTACGAGCTGGTCTATGTCGTGGCCGACGAGCGCGACCTGATCGGCGTGCGCACCAACGTGCGCGCCGATCCGCCCGAGGATGTCTATCTCTACCCGGTCGTCATGCCGCGCGAGAACGCGAAGCGGCTGTTCCTCGAATATCTGCGCCGGATGAACGAGCTGCGCGACCATCCGGCCTTCTACAACACGGCGACCACGAACTGCACGACCATGGCGCTGGTCAACACGCGGGTGAACGGCGAGCTGTCGCTGTGGAACTGGAGGATCCTGCTCAGCGGCTACCTGCCCGAGCTCGCCTGGGAGCGCGGCCGGCTCGACCGGGCGCTGCCGTTCGCCGAGCTGCGCCGGCGCTCGCACGTCAACGAGGCCGCGCGCGCCGCCGGCATCGAGGCCGCCGACTTCTCGGCGCGCATCCGCGAGGGGCTGCCGGCACCCGCGCGCTGACGGGGCCGGCAGGTCCGCTGCCCTACCGGTCGACCAGCACGACGCGGAAGACCTCGTTGGAGGCCACCGTCTGGCCGAAGTTCGGTTGCTCGGCCGCGATGCCGCCGAAGATCCAGCCCACGACCTGCGAATTGCCGGGCTTCGCGCGCAAGGCCGCGAGGTCGATCAGACCGGGTCCCTTGATCGGCGTCTGCGGGCGTATCCAGAACCGGGCCTCGGCCCCGAACAGGTAGCTTGCCACGTCCGGCCCACTGACCGTGGGGAACTCGGTCGGGAACAGGTACTGCTTGTAGTTGCCGTGTCTGTCACGGACGAGATCGGTGATCTGGTTGGTGAACGGCGCGTCGGGGTCGGGCACGAACTTCTGCGTCGTACGGTCGTAGGTGATGTAGCTGATGCTGCCGAACAGGAGGCTGTGCGTGGCGCCGGTGTGCTGGTCGTAGATGCCGAGCGTGGCCCCGTCGTAGCTGTTCATGCCCTGCTTGAAGGTGGACTTGGCGGCCGGGTTGTCCTGCTGCGGGATGCCCGCGGGGCCGATCTCGACCGGCACCGTGAACACGCCGCCACTCTCCGTGAACACGCCGGCCAGGGCCGCGGCCTTGGCCTGGCCGCCGTCGAGGAACGGCACCATCGTGTAGTCGCGGCGGCGGTAATTGACGTAATCCGGCGTCTTGGGCGAGGCCTTGACGTTGGCGATCGACAGCTTCGTGCCGGTGTCGACGATGTCGAAGCTGCGGACCTGCCCGGTATAGGTCTGCACCACGTCCGGAGCGCCGTAGCCGCCGGCGAAATCATGCCCGAAGGCGAGCACGCCGCGCTTGCCGAAGATCATCATCTGCCCGCCGGTGACGCGCAGGGTCTCGCTCGTCGTCTGCCGGATCAGCTTGGCAAGCCTGGGCGACTTAGCCGGCTCCTGCACCCATTTGACCAGGGCCGGCACGTCGATGGCGGTCATGACCGGGAAGGTCACGAACTCCTTGGTCGAGCGCTGATAGCCGTAGCCGCCGACCAGGTAGAGCGTGTCGCCGATCGTGTCGTGCTCATAGTTGGTGGCCGAGAGCTGGTCGACCTGATCGCCCGTGAGGCCCGAGTCCTTGATCGATCGCGACCAGACCTGCCAGGTCGTCGGATCGATCACCCAGACGCGCCGGTTCTGCTCGCTGGGCGGGAAGTTCTTGAGCGGGTCGGAAGTGAAATCGTGCAGGCCGTTGGTGCGCCCGCCGAGCATGACCCACAGGTTGCCGTACTGCGCCGCCGCGAACGACTGCAGGGTCGGCAGCTTGCCGCCGGTATCGACCCGCTGCACCTTCAGCCCGAACGGCAGGCTCTGACCGCCCACGGTGATCGGCGTCGTCGTCGGGGTCTGGTTGTCGGCGACGGCGGCAAAACCGAAGAGCGCCGCCCAGGCGAATCCGCACACGGCGACAGCCGCGCGTCCGAGCTGATGCATGGGACCTCCCTGTACTGGCCCGGTTTCTTGGCCGCGGGTCGGAGTAGGGCAGGCGCGCCGTGCCCGAACCATGGCTGGCGAAGACAGTCCGCCAAACCCGATTCGAGGTCAATCTACTACCTGATACTGACCGATATTGGAGATTCAAATTCGGGAGGAGAAGATAATAATCTATGAGGTCAACAACCTGGTTTTTGATGCAACCTTGGGCCGCACCTCGCCGAGGTCCGCTCCTACGGGTCCGTGGGAGCGGACCGCATCGTTCGGGCAATCGTCAGCTGGAGGCGGTGGAGATGGCCAGGGTGGTCGGCTCGTAGGGCCCGGCCGGCGGCGTCGCAGGCTTGATGC
>JAPJRA010000031.1:0-10131 GCA_030824835.1 Geminicoccaceae bacterium
GCCCCGGACCGGCGCGCCTTCCTGAGCGCGGCGACGGTGCGGGGAATGACGCTGTCGACCGCCTACCTGCTCGCCGGAACGGCGGGTGGCGGCCACGCGGCACAGGCCACCCCGTTGCCATCGGGGTTGCGCAAGAAGGGGGCACTGCGGCTCGACCAGACGGCGTCGCCCCTCAGCCCGACAGGCAGAAAGCTGGTGAGGGACTTTCACGACCCTTATCTCGAGCTGCTGCGCCTGCTGCACGAAGCGGCGGAGGTCGAGCACGCGCTGATGCTTCAGTATCTCAACGCCGCGTTCTCCTTGAAGCCCGCCTATCAGGACATCGCCGGTTATGGCGATCCGAATGCGCATGACCTGCTCGGCGTGGCGATCCAGGAGATGCAGCATCTGAGCGCGGTCAACCGGCTGCTGGTCGAGTTGGGCTCGGCGCCGCATATGGTGCGCCAGGACTTCCCCTATGAGCCCGACATCTACCCTTTCGAGTTCAACCTCGAGCCGCTCACCCGTCGCAGCGTCGCCAAGTACACCTACACGGAGGCACCGGCCGGAGCCACGGACCCGCGCCTGGCCACATCGGCCGAGGACGCGGCGTTCGTCCGCGAGCTGCTCGACGAGCTGGGCCCCGACATCCGGCCCAACCATGTAGGCAGCCTCTACGACACCCTGCTCGCGATGCTGGACGAGGTCACGGCGGGCATGCCGGCCCTGGCGCCACGGCTGGGACCCTGGCGCGAGCGCCTGGTCGAGATCCAGGGCGAGGGCGAGGTCGACCATTTCCGCTTCTTCAAGTCGCTGTTCCTTGCCTCCCACGACGGCTTCGGCGGGCGCAGCGACGTCTGGGCCCTGTCGCTCGACGCCAGGGCCTACCCGTCGTTCCCGCTGCTTTGGAACCCAAGCGGCTATCTCGGGCACGTCAACCAGATCCGGGACCCGACCGCATTGGCACTGGGCTGGCTCGGCAACCTGCACTACTGGGGCACCCTGCTGCTGCTCGACCACGCCTATCGGCAAGGCGACGAGCTCTGCATCGACCTCGCCCGCCAGCAGATGCTCGGTCCGATCTACGCTCTCGCCCGGCACATGCCGCGCTACGGCCTCGGTCTGCCGTTCGACCCGCTGAGCATGGGCTACTCGCCCGGACTGGACCAGATGGGGGTGATGCGCATCGCGCTGCACATGCTGGACGAGGCAAACCAACTCGCGAGCACTCTCGAGCCGCATCTGCCCGAAGACTATCCGCGCGATTTCTCCGCCGAGGCGGCAGAGCTACTCGAGAGCACCTATGCCGGCCTCACGCTCCAGCCGGCAGGTTTCACGCAGCCCTGACCAGTAAGTCAGCCGAGAACGATCTCGCCCGCGGTGAAGCGCTCCACCACCCCTGGGGCGCTTTCCAGGCGGAGCGCACCCGTGTCGTCGATCGCGAGCATTCGGCCCTCGACCGCGCGCTCCCCTAGCCGCATCCCGACACGGGTGCCGACACCGGCGGCCCGCTCCTGCCAGTCTCGGCGCAGGTCGGCGAAGCCTGCCCCTTCCCATCGGTCCAGTAGGGGCCGCAACGCTGCCGCCAAGGCCGCCAGCAGCACCGCCGGTGTCACCGTCGGCAGGCCCGCCGCCGCGAGGCTGGTCGTCGGGTAGGGCACGGCGTCGCCGGGCGACGCCGCGACGTTCACCCCGATACCGATGATCAGCCACCTGCAGCCGCCGCGGCTGTCCGAGGCCCCCTCGAGCAGGATGCCAGCGAGCTTGGCGCCGTCGATCAGCACGTCGTTCGGCCATTTCAGCCGCGGCCGGACGGCACCGGCGGAGAGCGTCTCGACCGCCCGCGCCAGCGCCAGGGCGGTGACCAGCGACAGGGTCGCGATCTCCGCCATCGGGCGCCCGGGGCGCAGGATCAGCGTCGCGTGCAGGTTGCCGGCGGGCGACTGCCAGCTGCGCCCGTGCCGGCCGCGACCGGCGGTTTGCGCCTCGGCGGACACGAACAGCCCCGCCGGCTCGCCGTCGTCGGCGAGGCTCCTGGCGATGTCGTTGGTGCTGGTGACGGGGCCGTAGTCGAGCGCGCGGAAGCCGTTGCCGATATCGACCCCGGTCACCTGACCAGCGCCGCCGCCGCGGTCGCCGCGGTCGACAGGATCGGCGAGGCCACGAACGGCAGCATGAAGAACAGCAGCAGCGCCGCGCAGACCCCGGCGACCACGTTCACCCGCATCGACGGCGACGCATCGAAGGGCTCCGCCGGTTCGTCGAAATACATCAGCTTGACGATCCGCAGGTAGTAGTACGCGCCCACGACCGACAGCAGCAGGCCCACCACCGCGAACCACAGGAGACCGGCGTCGATCGCAGCCTTGAACACGTACAGCTTGCCGATGAAGCCGGCCAAGGGCGGGATGCCGGCCAGGGAGAACATCAGCACTGCCAGTGCCAGCGCCATCATCGGCCGCCCGCGGGACAGGCCGGCGAGATCGCCGATGGTCTCGATGTAGCGGCCCTGCCGGCGCATCATCAGGATGCAAGCGAAGGTGCCCAGCGTCATCACCATGTAGATGGTCATGTAGACCAGTGTGCCGTTGACGCCGCCCGGGGTGCCCGCCGCCACGCCGACCAGCGCGAAGCCGACATTGGCGATGCCGCTATAGGCCATCAGGCGCTTGATGTTGGTCTGGCCGATGGCGGCGAAAGCACCCAGTGCCATCGACGCGATCGAGATGGCGATGATGATCTGCTGCCACTGGTCGACCCACGTCCCGAACGGGCCCACCAGCACGCGGACGGCGAGGCCGACGGCGGCCACCTTGGGTGCGGCTGCCATGAACGCCGTGATCGGCGACGGTGAGCCCTCATACACGTCGGGCGTCCACATGTGGAACGGCACCGCCGACATCTTGAACGCGAGGCCGGCGACGATGAAGACCAGCCCGACCAGGGCGCCCAATGGCAGCACCGCACCTGAGCCCACCTGCCAGAGCTGGGCCAGGGCGTCGAACTGGATGGTGCCGGTGAAGCCGTACACCAGCGAGCAGCCGTAGAGCAGCATGCCCGAGGCGAGAGCGCCCAGGATGAAGTATTTCAGCCCCGCCTCGGTGGAGCGGAGATTGTCGCGATGGAAGGCCGCCAGCACGTAGAGCGGCAGGCTCTGCAGCTCCAGCGCCATGTACAGGGCGAGGAAGCTGTTGGCCGAGACCATCATGCACATGCCGAGGGTGGAGAACAGCGCCAGCAGCGCGTACTCGTAGCGGTCGATGCGCTCGTCGCGCATGAACGTCCCGGCCATCAGCAGGGCGCCACCGGCACCGAGCAGGATCAGCACCTTCAGGAACACGGCATAGCCGTCGAGCACGAAATGGCCGCCGAAGGTGAGCACGCGCGTCTTGTCGTGCGCTACGGCCACCAGGGCCGCCACGAACATCACCAGGGCCGCGAGGCCGGGCAGGATCTGGGCGGCATCGCGCTCGCGGAAGGCGCCCACCAGCAGCAGCGCCAGGCAGCCGATGAAAAGGATGACCTCGGTCATGGCCGGGGTGAGATCGAGGAGCATGGGTCGTCTCCGCCGTCAGCGCAGGGCCAGATCGGTGCCGGTGGCCCCGATCTGCGCCAGGAGCTGGTTCACCGAGGCATGGATCGGGTCGAGGAACAGGCTGGGATAGACGCCCATGACAATGGCCAGCACGACCAGCGGCGCGAACGCCACGATCTCGTTCGGGCGCATGTCGCGGATACCCCGCAGCGCGTCCTTGACCAGGGCCCCGAACACCACCCGCCGGTAGAGCCAGAGCATGTAGGCGGCGCCCAGGATCATGCCGGTGGCGGCGAAGAACGCGACCCAGCTCGAGTACTGGTATGCACCGACAATGACCAGGATCTCACCGACGAACCCGCTGGTCCCGGGCAGCCCCACCGAGGCCATCATGAACAGCATGAACACGGTGGCGTAGACCGGCATCTCGTTGGCGACGCCGCCGTAGGAGTCGATCTCGAGGCTGTGGATCCGGTCATAGAGCACGCCCACGACCATGAAGAGGGCAGCCGACACGAAGCCGTGGCTCAGCATCTGCACGATGGCACCCTCGATGCCCAGCGCGTTGGGCGTGAAGATGCCGATGGTGACGATGCCCATGTGGGCCACCGAGGAGTAGGCGATCAGCTTCTTCATGTTGCTCTGCATGAGCGCCACGAGGGAGGTGTAGATGATCGCCACGATCGACAGCGCGAACACGAACGGCGCGAAGTAGGCCGAGGCCTCGGGCAGCATGGGCAGCGAGAAGCGCAGGAAGCCGTAGCCGCCGAGCTTCAGGAGCACGCCCGCCAGCAGCACCGAGCCCGCCGTGGGCGCCTCGACGTGGGCGTCGGGCAGCCAGGTGTGGAACGGCCACATCGGCACCTTGACCGCGAACGAGGCGAACATCGCTACCCAGAGCAGCTTCTGCAGCGGCAGGTCGATCGGCGTCGCCGCCAGCCGGGAGACGATCTCGGGGATCTCGGTGGTCCCGGTGTGGAAGTAGATCACCAGGATCGCCGCCAGGAACAGGACCGAGCCCAGGAGCGTGTAGAGGAAGAACTTGAACGCGGCGTAGATCCGGCGCGCGTGGCCCCAGATCCCGATGATCAGGTACATCGGGATCAGGATGGCCTCGAAGAACAGGTAGAACAGGACGGCGTCCAGCGCGCAGAACACGCCGATCATCAGCGTGTCCATGACCAGGAACGCGATCATGTACTCCTTGATCCGGCTGCTCACCGAGTACCAGGAGCCGATCACGACCACGACCGTGAGCAGCGCCGACAGCAGCACGAACCACAAGGAGATGCCGTCGATCCCCATATAGTAGGAGATCCCCAGGCCCGAGAGCCAGGCGCTCTTCTCGACCAGCTGGAAGCCCGGCTGGGCCGGATCGAAGTTCGCCCACACCATCAGCGACAGCAGGAAGGTGACGAGGGAGGTCCACAGCGCCACGGCCCGGCTGTTGCGCGCAACGACGTCGGGGTCGCCGCGGATGGCCATGATGAAGGCCACCCCGACCAAGGGCAGGAACGTGACGAGGGAGAGCAGTGGCCAGTCGCCCATTATTCTCACCCGATGGTCGCGTAAAGGTACCAGCTGACCAGCAAGGCGACGCCGATCAGCATGACGAAGGCATAGTGGTAGACGTAGCCCGTCTCGAGCTGCCCGGCCCGCTTGGAGGTGCGCAGGGTCGACAGCGCCACCCCGTCCGGCCCGAACCGATCGATGATCCCGACGTCACCGCCGCGCCACAGCGCGTAGCCCAGCGCCTTGGCCGGGCGGACGAAGATGAGGTCGTAGAGCTCGTCGAAGTACCACTTGTTGTAGAATAGCCGGTTGACCGGGCCGGCCGCGGCGGCGATCCGCGCCCCCAGGCCGGGGCTGCCGAGATAACAGTACCAGGACAGGCCGAGCCCGCCGACCATGGCGATCATCGGCGCCAGCTTCACCCAGAACGGCACCTCGTGCATCGCATGCAGCACGTGGTTGTGCTCGCCGGTGAAGATGGCACCCGCCCAGAACTCGCCCTCGGGGCCGATCATGCCGACGCCGAGCCAGCCCGCGAACACGGCGCCCACGGCCAGCACCATCAGCGGCACGGTCATCACCGGCGGGCTCTCGTGGACGTGGTGCATGGTCTCGTGATCGGCCCGCGGCTCGCCGTGGAAGGTGAGCCAGATCAGCCGGCCGGAGTAGAACGAGGTCAGCGCCGCCGCCAGCACGCCCATCCAGAAGGCGTAGAAGTGGAAGCTGTTGTGCGAGGCGTAGGCCGCCTCGATGATGGCGTCCTTGCTGAAGTAGCCGGCAAAGCCGGGGAAGCCCACCAGCGCCAGGGAGCCGATCCACATCATGGCGTAGGTGATTTTGATGTGCTTCCACAGCCCGCCCATCTTGCGCATGTCCTGCTCGCCGGACATGGCGTGGATCACCGAACCCGAGCCCAGGAACAGGAGTGCTTTGAAGAAGGCGTGGGTGAACAGGTGGAAGACGGCGGCACCGTAGGCGCCGACGCCGCAGGCGAAGAACATGTAGCCCAGCTGCGAGCAGGTCGAGTAGGCGATCACCCGCTTGATGTCGAACTGGGTGAGCCCGATCGTGGCGGCGAAGATCGCCGTGGAGGCGCCGATGAACGCGACCATGCCCAGCGCCACCGGCGCGAACTCGTAGAGCGGCGAGAATCGGGCCACCAGGAACACGCCCGCCGTCACCATGGTGGCGGCATGGATCAGGGCCGAGACCGGGGTCGGGCCTTCCATGGCGTCGGGCAGCCAGGTGTGCAGCCCGAGCTGCGCCGACTTGCCCATGGCCCCGATGAACAGCAGCACCCCGATCAGATCGAGCGTCGGGAAGTCACGGCCGAACGCGTGCACGGTCGTGCCGGCGAACTGCGGCACCGCGGCGAAGATCGTGTCGTACTGGATCGTGTCGAAGACCAGGAAGCAGGCGGCGACGCCCAGGACCAGGCCGAAATCGCCGACGCGATTGACGATGAACGCCTTCATCGCCGCGGCGCAGGCCGAGGGCTTCTCGTACCAGAAGCCGATCAGCAGGTAGGAGGCGACGCCCACGCCCTCCCAGCCGAAGAACAGCTGCAGGAGATTGTCGGAGGTCACCAGCATCAACATCGCGAAGGTGAACAGCGACAGGTACGCCATAAAGCGCGGGACGCTCTTGTCGTGGGACATGTAGCCCACGGAGTAGATGTGGATCAGGAAGCTGATGAAGCCCACGACCAGCATCATGACCGTCGACAGCGAGTCGACCCGCAGCGTCCAGCCGGCGCTGAAGCTGCCGACCTGGATCCAGTCCAGCAGATGCACCTGGAAGGCCGGCTCGCCGACATTGGCGAACAGGTTGAGCCAGGCGCAGATGGCCGTCACCGCCATCAGCCCGCAGGTGATCAGCTGCGAGGCGCGGTCGCCGAGCCGGCGCCCGAAAAGGCCGACGATCAAAGCGCCCAGGGCCGGCGAGAAGACGAGAATGGTCTGCAGCATGGTCGCGCCTCAACCCCGCATCATGTTGATGTCGTCGACCTCGATGCTGCCGCGATTGCGGAAGTAGACGACGATGATCGCCAGCCCGATCGCGGCCTCGCCGGCCGCCACCGTGAGGATGAACATGGCGAAGATCTGGCCCGCCAGATCCTGCAGGTAGGCCGAGAAGGCGACGAAGTTGATGTTGACCGCGAGCAGGATGAGCTCGATCGACATCATGATGATGATGACGTTCTTGCGGTTGAGGAAGATCCCGAACACGCCGGTCGTGAACAGGATGGCGCTCAGGGTCAGGTAGTGCGAGATCGCGATCGGCATCAGATCCCGCTCCCCGAGCGCACCTTGCGCAGCTCGATCGTCTCCGCCCGGACCCGGTTGACCTGGCGGCCGATGTCCTGCCGCCGCACCGGCCGGTGCCGCAGGGTCAGCGTGATGGCGCCGATGATCGCCACCAGGAGGATCATCCCGGCCGTCTGGAACAGATAGAAGTACTCGGTGTAGAGCAGCCTGCCGATGGCGGCCGTGTTCGACACCGCGGTGCCGTCCACCGGCACCACCGCAGCCGTGTCGCGGGCCACCCAGGTGCCGCCCACCAGCACCAGC
This sequence comes from Geminicoccaceae bacterium, assembly GCA_030824835.1. Lineage (GTDB taxonomy): Bacteria > Pseudomonadota > Alphaproteobacteria > Geminicoccales > Geminicoccaceae > Benzoatithermus. The sequence continues at coordinate 7,597 of JAPJRA010000031.1, forward strand.
TCCAGGAGCAGGATCAGCCCGACCAGCAGCCCCACCGGCAGGAACTGCATGAAACCCTCCTGCAGGCGCAGGAAGTTGATGTCGAGCATCATGACCACGAACATGAAGAGCACGGCCACTGCGCCGACATAGACGACGACCAGGATCATCGCCAAGAACTCGGCGCCGATCAGGACGAACAGTCCGGCCGAGTTGAAGAAGGCGAGGATCAGGAACAGCACGGAATGCACGGGGTTGCGGGCGGAGACCACCATGACCCCGGAGGCCACGGTCACCGCCGCCAGCATGTAGAAGACGAAGAGCTCGACGGTCATGGGGCGCCGTCCATTTCTGTCCGGGGTTCGCGAGGCGTCATCGGTAGGGTGCGTCCGCCGCCAGGTTGGCCGCGATCTGCTGCTCCCAGCGCTCGCCGTTCGCGAGCAGCTTTTCCTTGTTGTAGAACAGCTCCTCGCGCGTCTCGGCGGCGAACTCGTAGTTCGGGCCCATGACGATGGCGTCGACCGGGCAGGCCTCCTCGCAGAAGCCGCAGTAGATGCACTTGGTCATGTCGATGTCGTAGCGCGTGGTCCGGCGGCTGCCGTCGGCGCGGGGCTCGCTCTCGATGACGATGCACTGCGCCGGGCAGACCGCCTCGCACAGCTTGCAGGCGATGCACCGCTCCTCGCCGTTGGGATAGCGCCGCAGCACGTGCTCGCCGCGAAAGCGCGGGCCCAAAGGACCCTTCTCGTAGGGGTAGTTCAGCGTGACTTTCTTTTTGAACATGTAGCGCAAGGTCATGCTGAAGCCGGTCACCAGCTCCCGCCAGAGCAGCGTACGCGCCATGCTGTCGAGGGTGGCCATGTCAGCCTCCGGTATTCGGCAGGAGATCGAACGCGAGCAGGAAGCCTGCCGTCAGCACCACCCAGAGCAGCGACAAAGGCAGGAACACCTTCCAGCCCAGCCGCATCAGCTGGTCGTAGCGGTAGCGTGGCAGGGTCGCCCGCGCCCAGAAGAAGATGAACAGCACGAAGCAGATCTTCAGGATGAACCAGAGCGGTCCCGGGATCAGCGTGAACGGGAAGAAGTTGAACGGTGGCAGCCAGCCGCCCAGGAACAGGACCGAGGTGATCCCGCTCATCAGGATCATATTGGCGTACTCGCCGAGGAAGAACAGCGCGAACGCCATCGAGCTGTATTCGACGTTGTAGCCGGTGACCAGGGTCGCCTCGTCTTCCGGCAGGTCGAACGGGTGCCGGTTGGTCTCGGCCAGGATCGAGGCGATGAAGATCATGAACATCGGGAAGTGCGGGATGAAGAACCACACATGCGTCTGCGCAAGCACGATGTCCGAGAGATTGAGCGAGCCCACGGTGACCAGCACGCTCAGGATGATCAGGCCGATCGCGATCTCGTAGCTGACCATCTGTGCCGAGCTACGCAGCGCACCTAGGAAGGCATAGCGCGAGTTGCTGGCCCAGCCGGCCATGATCACGCCGTAGACGCCCAGCGAGCTGATCGCGAACAGATAGAGCACGCCGACGTTGATGTCGGCCAACACCATGCCGGGGCCGAACGGGATCACCGCCCAGCCGATCAGCGCCAGGATGAAGGTGACCATCGGCGCCATCAGGAAGACGACCTTGTTGGCGCCGGACGGGATGATCGTCTCTTTGACGAACAGCTTGAGGCCGTCGGCCAGGGGCTGCAGCAGGCCGAACGGGCCCACCGTCATCGGGCCCTGGCGCAGCTGCATGGCGCCGATCACCTTGCGCTCGGCATAGGTGACATAGGCCACCGCCACCAGCAGCGGCACCACGATGAGAAGGATCTGCAGCACCGTCAGCGCGACGGGCCAGACCATGCCGGACCAGATCTCAGCCATGGGTGCCAGTCGCTCCGACCTCGCCGCCGACGAAGATGGCGCTGCATTCAGCCATCGTCGGCGAGGCGCGGCTGATGCTGTTGGTGAGGTAGAAATCGGTGATCGGCGGCTGCAACGACGCCCGGTCGAGATCGCCGGCCTGGCCCGGGGCCACCCATTTGGCCCGCTCGACCCGGTCGATCGCCCCCAGCACCGGCGCCAGCTCGACCATCCGGGCGCGCACCTGGCCCAGCGTGTCCAGCGGCACCTTGTGATCCAAGACCTCCGACAGGGCCCGCAGGATCTTCCAATCCTCCTTGGCCTCGCCGGGTGGGAACACGGCGAGCTTGCCGCGCTGCAGCCGGCCCTCGGTGTTGACCCAGCTGGCGTTCTTCTCGGTGTAGGCCGCCCCCGGCAGCACCACGTCGGCCGCGGTCGCACCGCGATCGCCGTGATGGCCCTGGTACACGGTGAACGCCTTGCCCAGCCGGCTCGTGTCCAGCTCGTCGGCACCGATCAGGAACACCACCTCGATCGCACCGGACTCGCAACCCGCGAGGATGCCCTCGACGTCGCGCCCGCCCTCGCCCGGGACCAGGCCCAGATCGAGCCCGCCGACGCGGGCGGCCGCCGTGTGCAGCACGTTGAACCCGTTCCACTCGTCGGTGACGGTGCTCAGCTGCGCCGCCATGTTC
>JAPJRA010000031.1:10141-14832 GCA_030824835.1 Geminicoccaceae bacterium
GTTCAGCACCGCGGCCCCGTCGGCGCGGGTCAGCGCCCCCATGCCGACGATGACCATCGGCTGCTTGGCCTGCTTCAGCACCTCGGCGAAGCCGAGCTCGCCGCGGGCGAGCGCCGCCAGCGTGTCGGTGCCCGCACCCAACTCCTCGACCGGATAGGTCAGCGGATGGGGCTCGCCGATTCGCGCCACCTTGAAGCCGCCGGCCCGCCACCGCTTGCGCAGCCGGGCGTTGATCAGCGGCGCTTCCCAGCGCGGGTTGGTCCCGATCAGCAGGCAGACATCGGCCTGCTCGATCCCGGCGATGCTGGTGTTGAAGATGTACCCGGCGCGCTCGCCGGCCGCGAGCCGCGCGCCGTCCTGGCGGCAGTCCACATGCGGCGTGCCCAGACGCTCGGCCAGCTCGCGCACCAGCACCATGGTCTCGCAGTCCACCAGGTCGCCGACCACGAAGGCGACCTTGCTGCCGTCGACGCCGGCCAGTCGCGCCTTAATGGCGGCGAAGGCGTCGTTCCACTCGGCGGGCTGCAGGCCCCCGTCGCGCTTGACCATCGGCACGTCGAGACGGCGGCGCTTGAGCCCGTCGCAGGAGAAGCGGGTCTTGTCGGAGATCCACTCCTCGTTCACGTCCTCGTGCAACCGCGGCAGGATGCGCATCACCTCGCTGCCACGGGCGTCGACGCGGATGTTGCTGCCGACCGCGTCCAGCACGTCGATCGATTCGGTCTTGCGCAGCTCCCAGGTCCGCGCCCGGTACTCGTAGGGCTTGGAGTTGAGCGCCCCCACCGGGCAGACGTCGATGATGTTGGCCGACAGCTCCGAGGTCAGCGCCTTCTCGACCCAGGTCGAGATCTCCATGTGCTCGCCGCGATGGACCGCACCCAGCTCCTCGACCCCGGCCACCTCGCCGATGAAGCGGATGCAGCGCGTGCAGTGGATGCAGCGCGTCATGTGGGTTGAGATCAGCGGGCCCATGTACTTGTCGGCGACCGGCCGCTTGTTCTCGGCGAAGCGCGAATGGTCCGGCCCGTAGAACAGCGTCAGGTCCTGCAGGTCGCACTCGCCGCCCTGGTCGCAAATCGGGCAGTCGAGCGGATGGTTGATCAGCAGGAGCTCGAGCACGCCCTTGCGGGCCTTGTGCACGGTGGGGGTGTCGGTCTTGACCACCATGCCCTCGGCCACCGGCAAGGCGCAGGAGGCCTGCGGCTTGGGCATCTTCTCGATCTCGACCAGGCACATCCGGCAATTGCCGGCGATGTTCAGCCGCGGGTGGAAGCAGAACACCGGCACCTCGCGGCCGGCGGCCTCGCACGCCTGCAGCACGGTCGAGCCCGGCGGGACCTCGACCTCCTGTCCATCGATCGTCAGCTTCGGCATGCGCTGGCCCCTAGCCCCGTTTCCATCTGCAACGACCCGCCCGCTCAGGCCGCGCGCCGCGTCTCTTTGGTGTACTCGGCGATCCGCCGCTCTATCTCGGGGCGGAAGTTCTTCAAGAGCCCCTGTACCGGCCAGGCCGCCGCATCACCCAGCGCGCAGATCGTGTGCCCCTCGATCTCCTTGGTGACGTCGTAGAGCAGGTCGATCTCCTCGACCTTGGCCCTGCCCTCGGCCATCCGCGTCATCATCCGCCACAGCCAGCCGGTCCCCTCCCGGCACGGCGTGCACTGCCCGCAGGACTCGTGCATGTAGAACTTGGACAGCCGGGCGATCGCCTTCACGATGTCGGTGGACTTGTCCATGACGATGACGCCGGCCGTCCCGAGACCGCTCTGTACTTCCCGCAACGCGTCGAAGTCCATCCGCACCGTGTCGCAGACGGACTTGGGCAGCAGCGGCACCGACGAGCCGCCGGGGATCACCGCCAGCAGATTGTCCCAGCCGCCGCGCACGCCGCCGCAATGCCGCTCGATCAGCGCCTTGAGCGGGATGCCCATCTCGTCCTCGACCACGCAGGGGCGGTTCACGTGGCCGGAGATGCAGTAGACCTTGGTGCCGGTGTTGTTCGGCCGGCCGAAGCCCGCGAACCAGGACGGGCCGCGCCGCAGGATGGTCGGCACCACGGCGATGGTCTCGACATTGTTGACCGTGGTCGGCCGGCCGTAGAGCCCGACCATGGCCGGGAACGGCGGCTTCAGGCGCGGCTGGCCCTTCTTGCCCTCGAGGCTCTCGATGAGGGCCGTCTCTTCGCCGCAGATATAGGCGCCGGCACCACGGTGCAGGTAGAGCTCGTAGTCGTAGCCGGAGCCCGCGGCATTCTTGCCCAGCAGTCCTTCGGCATAGGCCTCCTGGATCGCCCGCTCCAGCGCCTCGGCCTCGCGGATGAACTCGCCGCGGATATAGATGTAGCCCGCCGTGCAGCCCATCGCCGCGCCGGCGATCAGGCAGCCCTCGACCAGCTTGTGCGGGTCGTGGCGCATGATCTCCCGGTCCTTGCAGGTGCCGGGCTCGGACTCGTCGGCATTGACGACGAGATAGGACGGGCCGGTCGACTGCTTGGGCATGAACGACCATTTGAGGCCGGTGCCGAAGCCGGCGCCGCCGCGCCCGCGCAACCCACTGTCCTTGACCTGCTGGACGAGCCAGTCGCGGCCCTGCTGGATGAACCCGGCGGTGCCGTCCCAGTCGCCGCGCTTGCGCGCCTCGGACAGGAGCGGCGAATGCTCGCCGTAGAGGTTCGTGAAGATGCGGTCGCGATCATGGAGCATGCCGGTCACTCACCCGCGTCCAGGAGAGTCGTCTTGCCGCCGAGCGGCATCGCGTTCTTGCGCCCGTTCTGCGGCCCGGGCGTCGGCCGCTCGCCGCGCTGCAGCGCTTCCAGGACCTTCTTGGTCCCGGCATAGTCGAGGTCCTCGTAGAAATCGTCGTCGACCCACAGCACCGGGGCGTTGGAGCAGGCACCCAGGCACTCGAACTCGCGCAGGAAGAAGCGCCCGTCCGGCGTCGATTCGCCGATGCCGACTCCCAGCATCTCCTTGCAGGCGCGGACCACGTCGTCCGAGCCGCACAGCCAGCACGGGGTCGTCGTGCAGACCCGCACCTGGATCCGCCCGACCGGGACCGTGTTGAACATGTCGTAGAAGCTGGCGACCTCGTAGACGCGGATCGCCGGGATCTCCAGGATCTCGGCCACCCGGTCGAGACAGGCCCGCGGCAGCCAGCCGCCATGCTGGGCCTGGGCCAGATGCAGCAGCGGCAGCACGGCACTCTGCTTGCGCGGCTCCGGATACTTGGAAAGGATGACCTTCACCTGCTCCAGGTTCTCGGGCGTGAAGTCGAACACCTCGACCTCGGGCGCCATCTCGCCCTGGACCACTGGCTTGCCGGCAGGAGCGCTCACCGGTCGATCTCCCCGAACACGATGTCGATCGAGCCGATGATCGCCGGCACGTCGGCCAGGGTGTGGCTCTTGCTCATGAAATCCAGGGCCTCGAGATGCACGTAGCCGGGCGAGCGGATCTTGCAGCGCCACGGCTTGTTGGTGCCGTCGGCCACGAGGTAGACGCCGAACTCGCCCTTCGCACTCTCGATCGCCGCATAGACCTCGCCCGCCGGCACGTGCACGCCTTCCGTGTAGAGCTTGAAGTGATGGATCAGCGCCTCCATCGAGCGCTTCATCTCGGCCCGGGGCGGCGGGGTCACCTTCTGGTCCGCGACCCGGACCGGCCCCTCGGGCATCTGCGCCAGGCACTGGCGCATGATCTTCAAGGACTCGCGCATCTCCAGCATGCGGACCAGATAGCGGTCCCAGCAGTCACCGTTCTTGCCGACCGGGATGTCGAAATCCATCCGGTCATAGACCTCGTAGGGCTGCGCCTTGCGCAGGTCCCAAGGCACGCCGGAAGCCCGCAGGCAGGGGCCGGAGAAGCCCCAGGCCATGGCGTCCTCCGCACTGACCACGCCGATGTCGACCGTGCGCTGCTTGAAGATGCGGTTCTCGCTCAAGAGATCGTCGACATCGTCCAGGCGCGGGCCGAACTGGTCGATCCAGGCCGAGATCCGCTCCTCGAGCCCCTTCGGCATGTCCCGGTTGACGCCACCGAACCGGTAGTAGTTCGCATGCATCCGCTGGCCGGAGACGGCCTCGTAGAACTCCATCAGCTTTTCCCGCTCCTCGAACATCCAGAGCAGCGGCGTCATGGCGCCGACGTCCAGCGCCATGGCGGTGACGTTGAGCAGATGATTGAGGATGCGGGTGATCTCGTCGAACAGGACGCGGATGTACTGCGCCCGGATCGGCGGCTCGACGCCCAGCAGCTTCTCGACGCCGAGCACGAAGCTGTGCTCCTGCATCAGCATGGCGCAGTAATCGAGGCGGTCGAAATAGGGGATCGACTGCAGATAGGGCCGGATCTCGATGAACTTCTCGGTGCCGCGATGCAGCAGGCCAATATGCGGGTCGGCGCGCTCCACCACCTCGCCGTCCATCTCCAGCAGCAGCCGCAGCACGCCGTGCGCTGCCGGATGCTGCGGCCCGAAATTGATGGTGTAGTTGCGCATCTCGATTTCGGGCATCGCGTCCTCGGGCTCGATCCTCAAAGCGTCGCTGGCTGGGGCCGGTCAGCCGGTCAGGTGCTGGCCTTCTCGTCACCGGGCAGCAATCCGCCGCCACCCTCCCACGGCGACAGGAAGTCCCAGCTGCGCAGATCCTGGCGCAGCTGCACCGGCTCGTAGACGACGCGCTTCTGCTCCTCGTC
>JAPJRA010000761.1 GCA_030824835.1 Geminicoccaceae bacterium
ACCCTGGCCTCGCTGGCTGCGGCCATGATCCCGGACGCCGCGCACATCAACCGCGCCGTGGGCTCGTTTCGCTTCCTTGCCGGCATTCCAGGCGACCTGGAACCGCCGGCCGCGCCGGAATGACGGAGGCCGGCTGGTGGCGGCGAGCGGGCGAAGGTTGCCCGACGGGGAGGCCATTCGCGTGGACTGGCGACAGCGATCCCAAGCTCGACACGGAGGATGATGCCGCATGGCGGACGACGAGGGGCTCTTGCTGCAGGAACCCGATCTGATGCTGGCCCTGCTGCGGGCGGCGAGCGAAGCGCCGGCACAGGTGGACGACGCTGTCGAGCGGTTGCTCGCCAACCTGGCCGTTGCGGGCGAACCGCCACCAGACGAGCTCGACGAGCTGCGGACCCGCTTGAACGAGGCCAGTGCGCTCCTGATCGGTGCAGGCGCTCTGGCCACCGCTGGGGGTGATCGTTTTCGCATCACCGGACGGGGGACGGCGCTCCTCGCGGACTACCCGGACGGCGTCGATCAATCCGTGCTGCACCGGTTTCCCGAGTTTCGCACCCATGTGGCCACCCATAGCCACCACGAGACGCCCGACGACGTGCGCCTGCCGGCGTTCGAGGACGGGATGCGGGCCTTCAATCGCGGGGCCGGCAACGACGCCAATCCCCATGCGTTCGACAGTGCCGATCATCTTGCCTGGGAGTGTGGCTGGAGCGAGGCGCGCGACGGCGCCAAGCGACTCTGATCTCGCTGGTCAGGCGGCGCTGTCGCGGATCTCCACCTCGCGCAGGATCTCGGCAGTCTTACCGACCATGATCGAGGCCGAGCAGTATTTCTCCGCCGATAGCTGGACTGCCCGTTCCACGGTCGCTCTGGTGAGGCCCCTGCCGGTCACGACGAACCGCATCGTGATCCGCGTGAAGACCTTGGGAGCCTCGGCGGCACGCTCGGCCTCGAGCTCAACCCAGCAATCCTCGACGGCCTGTCGGCCCTTCTTGAGGATGTCGAGAACGTCGAAGGCGGTGCAGCCGCCCGTGCCGAGCAGCACCAGCTCCATGGGGCTGGGGCCAAGATTGTTGCCGCCATGCTCGGTCGGCCCATCGATGACCAGCCCGTGGCCGCTGCCGGATTCACCGACGAACGTCCGCCCCTCGACCCACTTCACGCGTGCGCGCATATCCTGGCTCCTCCTTGTGGCGGTCGTTGCTAGCCGACCGCCACCGGACTGGCCAGGGACCGATCACCGCGCCCCGGGAGGTCTGGCGAAGCTCAACGCCGAACCGCAAGTGCGCCGAGCAGCAGCCCGGTGCCGAACGCCACGCCAAGGGCCAGGAGAGGCTGCTCGCGGACCCGGCGCCCCATCATCGATGCCTGCTGGCGACCGCGCTCGCCCAGGTCGTCGACCATTGCGCCGGCGTCGGTCGCCACGCGCTCGACCATGGCGGATCCCTGGCGACGCGCCGTCGCCAGGGCGGAAGCACCGGTGTCTTGCATGGTACCCAACACGCGGTCGAGCTCGTCCTTGAGCGTGGTCAGGTCCTTGCGGATCGTATCGGTGTCGATGTTGGAAAGATTGTGCGTGGCCGCTCGAAGGTGCTGGGCGGATACGACCATGAGATCTGTCCTTCTCGGTAGCTGTTCATGTCTGCCGCTGGGAGGGAACGTCAGCCTCAAGGAGGCGGCGCGACATGGGTGCCGGTGAGGGCGCCGAGCAGCCACAGCATGAGCAAGATGATCAGCACCAAGCCGAGGACGCCACCGAGGCCGCGGCCACCATATCGGTTGTAGCCGTAGTAGCCGCCGCCGCCGCCCAACAGGATCAGCAGGATGATTATGATGAGAACTGTACTCATGACCCGTCCCTGCGCCCGACCGGTGGGCGCTTTAAGGTGCCTCGTTCGCCGACGCGCAGCGCTGCGAGATCACCGCACCGCAGGTCCAGCGGTGACGACAGGACGCGCGCCACGCGGCGTGCTCGCCAGCCATCACTGCACGATCAACACGGAAAACGGCCACGGGGTTCCCCGCGGCCGTCATTCCCAGCGACGTCGGCGCGGACGTCGGTCAGCCGCCGAAGCGCTCCTTCAACGAATCCAGGCCACCCTTGAAGACGGCACCGGCAAAGGTCTCGACCCACTCGTCGATCTTCTCGGGAGGGCAGTCGAAGGTCGTCCACCACTCGACGAAGCTGCGGTCGCCATCGGTGACCGGGGTTACCCGCAGCGTGGCGTGGTAGTTGAGCACGTCGAACGGGGTCGTCTCGAAATTGTAGGAATAGTGGCGGTCGACGTCGCTGCAGCTGATCAGGCGCTCACGGATATGGCCACCATCCTGCAGGTGCATGCTGCGCACGCAGCCCACCTGGTCGCTGGCTTTGCCATCCTCGATCGCGCTGTCGGCGATGGCGGCGACCCAGCCCGGCAGGCCGTTGAAGTCGCGGATCGCGGCCCAGACCGTCGAGGCGGGCGCGTTGACGACGGTGCTGGCATAGGCTTTGGGCATGTTGTTCCCCCGGTGTTTAGAAGGTGATCGACTTGAACGCGCGCGTGGTGGCCGTCAGCGCCTGCTCGGTCGGCAGCCGCTCCATCGACGAGGCACCATAAAAGC
>JAPJRA010000762.1:0-891 GCA_030824835.1 Geminicoccaceae bacterium
GGTGCACGCGCCCGAGCCGGCCTCGGTTGCCGGCACACCCGGCGAGGAAGGCCAGCGTCTCCGCGCGGCCCTAGGGCGGGCCCGCGCCGAGCTGGAGGCGCTGGCTGCCACCGATGCGGCCATGGGTGCCGACATTCTGGAGTTCCAGGTGGCCCTGCTCGACGACCCGACCCTGGCCGAGCCGGCCTTCGCCGCGATCGAGGAAGGATCTGCGGCGGCTGCGGCATGGCGGGCCTGTCTCGATACACAGATCGACGAGTACGAGGCGGCCGACGACGAGTATTTTCAGGCCCGGGCCAGCGATCTGCGCGACCTGCAGGAACGCGTGCTCGCCGCCCTCGGCCAAGCCGCGACGTCCATCGAGCTGCCGCCGGGTGCGATCATCGTCGATCGCGACCTCACCCCGTCACGGTTCCTGGCCCTGGACTGGTCGCGTCTCGGTGGTGCGGCCCTCGAGGCCGGCAGCCCGTCCTCCCACGTCGCCATGCTGGCCCGCGCTCGTGGTGTCGCCCTGGTGACCGGGCTCGGCGGTGTGATCGACAGTGCCACCGAGGCCGTGCTCGACGCCGAGGCGGGCGTGCTCGTCGTGGCCCCCGCACCCGTGACCCGCGCCGGCTACGAATCCAGGCTGGAAGCCCGTGCGACGGAGGCGGCCAAGGCCAAGGCGGCAGCGCTGGCACCCGCCATCACGGCGTCCGGCGAGCGGGTCGAGGTGATGCTCAATGTCGATCATCCGGACGCGGTGAGCGACGCGCAACTCGGCGCCGCCGACGGCGTCGGCCTGCTGCGCACCGAGTTTCTCTTCATCGGCCGCGAGCATCTGCCGGACGAGGCGGAGCAGCTTGCCGCCTATGCCGGGCTGCTCGATCGGCTGGCCGGCACGCCCTGCAT
>JAPJRA010000762.1:901-2602 GCA_030824835.1 Geminicoccaceae bacterium
TCCTCGGGCTGCGCGGCCTGCGCCTCTGCCTGGACCGGCCGGAACTGTTCCGCCCCCAGGCGCGGGCCCTGCTGCGAGCGGCTGTCGGCCGGCCACTCAAGGTGATGCTGCCGATGGTGGCGACGGCGGCCGAGCTCACCGAGGCGCGGGCGGTGTTCGCATCGTGCCTGGCCGAGCTCGCCGCCGAAGATGTGCCGGCCGCCATGCCGCCGCTCGGGATCATGGTGGAGACACCCGCCGCCGCCGTGGCCGTCGACCTGATTCCTGCCGACTTCTTCTCCATTGGCAGCAACGACCTGACCCAATATGTCATGGCGGCCTCGCGCGATGCAGGCGGCCGGGTGGCGGCGCTCAACGACCCCTTACACCCCGCGGTGCTGCGCCTGATCGCTCAGGTCGTGCGCCACGGCGCCGCCATCGGTGCCCCGGTCAGCCTGTGCGGCGATATGGCCTCGGACCCCGCCGGTGTCGCGGCACTCCTAGGTGTGGGGCTACGCCGCCTGTCGGTGGCACCGGCGGCCCTGGGTCGGGTCAAGCTGGCCGTGGCGGGGTTCGGCGCCAGCGATGGCTGATGCCCTCCCGGCCAGCCGGGCGGAGATCATCGCCGCCTACAAATCGCTATTGCGCTCGTTCCTCGAGCGCCGCCCGTCGGGTCTGCGTGGCCGCCTCGCCATGGCGCTGGGCAAGCACAAGAGCTTCGTCTCGCAGATCGCCAACCCGGCCTATGCCGTGCCGATTCCGGCCGGCGACCTGCCGATCATCTTCGAGATCTGCCATCTCTCGGCGCAGGAGCGGCAGAACTTTCTCAACCTGTACCGCCAAGCGCACCCCGAGCGCTCGCGACGTCTGGAAGCACCCGGCCCGCGCGCCCACGAGCTGCGGATCGCCGTGCCCGAGTTCCGCTCCGAGGCCACCGCGCGCGAGGTCGAGGCATTGATCCTCGACCTTGCGGCCCGCATCATCCGACTGGCCCAGCACGCCGAGGCGGACCAGGAATCAGGAGGCAAAGCCCATGAAGAAGCTGATCAACCGCGTCGACGACGTCCTCGCACAGGCGCTTAGCGGCTTCGGTGCCGCGCACGCCGACCTCGTCCGCGTCCATACCGCCCAGGCCTTCGTCACCCGCGCGGCCCCCACCCGCGCCGGTAAGGTGGCCCTGATCTCGGGCGGCGGCTCCGGCCACGAGCCGATGCACGCGGGCTTGGTCGGCACCGGCATGCTGGACGCCGCCTGCCCCGGCCATGTGTTCACCTCGCCCACGCCCGACCAGATGCTGGCGGCGGCGCAGGCCGTCGATTCCGGCGCCGGTGTGCTGTTCATCGTCAAGAACTACGAGGGCGACGCCATGAACTTCGAGATGGCGTCCGAAATGTATGAAGGCCGGCACGCCTCGGTGATCATCAACGACGACGTCGCGGTCGAGAACTCCACCTGGACGACCGGCCGCCGGGGCGTCGCCGGCACCGTGATCGTCGAGAAGATGGTAGGTGCTGCCGCCGAGGCCGGCGCCGACCTCGAGGCCCTGCAGGCACTGGGCCGGCGCGTCAACGACCGTACCCGGTCCATGGGCGTGGCGCTGACCTCGTGCACCGTGCCCGCCGCCGGCAAGCCCACCTTCGACCTGCCGGAGGACGAGATGGAGATGGGCGTCGGCATCCACGGCGAGCCCGGCCGCCGCCGCGTCAAGCTGCAGCCTGCCGA
>JAPJRA010000763.1 GCA_030824835.1 Geminicoccaceae bacterium
TCGGGGTACAGGCCATGCTGCTCAGCGACGATCTGGCGATGCAGGCACTCTCGGGCGAGCCAGCCGAGCGGGCGCTGGCGGCGCTGGAAGCCGGCTGCGACCTGGCGCTGTACTGCCCCGGCCGGATCGAGGACACGCGGGCCGTGCTGCAGGCGGTGCCGCCCCTGGCGCCGTCGCTGCTGGCCCGTCTCGACGGCACGCTGGCCGCCCTCTCGGCGCGCCCGCTCGAGCCGTTCAACGCCGACCGTGCCGGCGAGCGTCTGGACGAGCTGCTGCGCGGCACCGTCGCATGACCGATTACGCTGCACTCGGTCAGAGCCTGTCCGTATGGCTGGTGCCGGTGGTGACGGCCATCACCTTGCACGAGGCGGCGCATGCGTGGGTGGCCGACTGGCTGGGCGACGACACCGCCCGCAGGCTCGGCCGGGTCAGCTTCAACCCGATCCGGCACGTCGACCCGTTCGGCACCCTGATCCTGCCGGGCATGCTGCTGCTGCTCAACGCGCCGTTCCTGTTCGGCTGGGCCAAGCCGGTGCCGGTGGCGTTCCATCGGCTGCGGCAGCCCAAGCGCGACATGGTGTGGGTGGCGCTGGCAGGGCCAGGCATCAACATCCTGCTGGCCCTGGCGGCCGGGCTGCTGCTGCAGCCGCTCGGGCAGATGACCGCCAACCCGCTCACGCTGTGGCTCTGGGAAAACCTCAAGAACGCGATCTTCGCCAACGTCGTGCTCGCCTGCTTCAACATGCTGCCGATCCCTCCGCTCGACGGTGGCCGGGTGCTGACCGGCCTGCTGCCACGCGAGCTGGCCTGGCGGTTTGCGCAAGTCGAGCGCTATGGCCTGCTGATCATCATGGGTGCGGCGTTCATCGTCCCGCTGCTGGCGCAGCAGTTCGGCTACAGCATCAACCCGCTGGCGGCGGTGCTGTGGCCGATGATCCAGGCGGTGCAGGGTGCCGTCCTGCTCGTGACCGGCTGGTAGCGATGGCCGAGGATGCCGTCGACGGCTTGGCCTTCATCGTCGACCTGGACGGGTTCGAAGGGCCGCTCGATCTGCTCTTGGACCTGGCGCGGGCGCACAAGGTCGACCTCGCCAACATCTCCATCCTAGAGCTGGCCGAGCAGTTCCTGGCCTATCTGCGCGGCGTGCAGGCGCGGCAGCTGCAGATCGCGGCCGAATATCTCGTGATGGCGGCATGGCTTGCCTACCTGAAGTCGCAGCTGCTGCTGCCGCCGGCTGAGCGCGAGCTCGGTGACGCCGAAGCGCTGGCCGAGGATCTGGGCGAGCGGCTGCGGCGGCTCGAGGCCCTCCGCAAGGTGGCGGCGACGCTGGTCGAGTGCCCCCGGCTCGGCAGCGAGCGCTTTCCGCGCGGCGCACCCGAGCCCATGCCGGTCCTGGTGACGCCGGTCTGGCGGGCGAGCCTCATCGACCTGTTCGGCGCCTACGGTGCCGCCATGCGGCGTGGCAAGGTGGTGCACATGACCATGCCGGCCCGTCGACTGGTCTCGGCCGAATCGGCGATGCAGCGGCTGGCGCAGCTGCTGACCGGGCACGACTGGCGCGATCTGCACGCCTTCCTGCCGGACGATCTGGAGGATGCCCTGCAGCAACGTTCGGCCGTGGCCGCGGCTCTGATCGCCAGTCTCGAGCTGACCAAGCAGGGCCGGATCGAGCTGCAGCAGGCGGCACCCTTCGGCCCGATCATGGTCCGGCGCCGGCCATGAGCGAGGTCGCACCCAAGAACGTCATCGAGGCGCTGCTGTTCGCCTCGGCGGAGCCGGTCGAGCACGCGGCGATGCAGCTGCATCTGGGTGAGGTCGACGTGACCCCTTTGTTGGAGGAGCTGGAGCGGGATTATGCGGGCAGGGGCATCCGGCTCGAGCGTGTCGGCGGCGCCTGGGCGTTCCGCACGGCGCCCGAGGTGGCGCCGCTGTTGCAGCGCACCCGGGTGCAGGGCCGCAAGCCGTCCCGGGCAGCCCTCGAGACGCTGGCGGTGATCGCCTACCAGCAGCCGGTGACCCGGGCCGAGATCGAGGCGGCGCGCGGCGTGGCGCTGGGGCAGGGCACGCTCGACATCCTGGTCGAGGCCGGCTGGGTGATGCCCAAGGGTCGGCGCGAGGCGCCGGGGCGGCCGGTGACCTGGGTCACCACGCCGGCGTTCCTGGACCATTTCGCGCTGGCCTCGCTGGACGACCTGCCGCGGCTCGACGAACTGGAGGGCGCGTCCCTTTTCACACCGCCGCGCGATGGCTAGACCAGCGCGGGCGCGATCCAGCGCAGAATGGAGCCCGATGGACATCGCTCCGGAATCCGTGGCCGCGGCCGGCAAGGGGTTGCAGGTCACCGACCTGTCGCATCGTTTCGGCGCCCGGCAGGTAGTCGACAGGGTCAACCTCACGATCGCTCCGGGCGAGGTGCATTGCCTCGTAGGCCCGTCGGGCTGCGGCAAGACCACGACCTTGCGTTTGGTCGCCGGGCTCGAGACTCTGCAGCAGGGGCGCATCATGCTGAATGGGCGGGTATTGGCCGAGCCCGGCCAGAGCCTGCCGCCGGAGCGTCGACGGGTCGGGTTGATGTTCCAGGACTTCGCGCTGTTCCCGCA
>JAPJRA010000764.1 GCA_030824835.1 Geminicoccaceae bacterium
AATTCGAACGGCCATGTCTTGCTCCTGTGGATCGTGGCTTGCCGGTTGCTGCTGCCCGTACCGCGTCAGCGGGGCAGCATGCCGGGCGGGAGGCCGCCGCGGCCGAAGAGGTTCTGGATGCCGCCGGCCTTCTTCATCCGCTTCATCATGTCCTGCATCTGCTTGTGCTGCTTCAGCAGGCGATTGACGTCCTGGACGGTGGTACCCGAGCCGGCGGCGACGCGGCGCTTGCGCGAGGCGTTGAGCAGGTCGGCGTTGCGGCGCTCCTTGGGCGTCATCGAATCGATGATCGCGCACTGCCGGCCCAGCAGCTTCTCGTCGATGTCGGCCTCGGCCAGCTGCTTTTGCATCTTCTGGATTCCCGGCAGCTTGCCGAGAATGCCCTTCATCCCGCCCATCTTGCGCATCTGCGTCAGCTGCGCGCGCAGGTCGCTGAGGTCGAAGCTGCCTTTGGCCAGCTTCCTGGCCATTTTCTCGGCTTCGTCCTTGTCGACGAGCTCGGCCGCCTTCTCGACCAAGCTGACCACATCGCCCATGTCCAGGATGCGCGAGGCCACCCGCTCGGGATGGAACGTCTCCAATGCATCGAGCTTCTCGCCCATGCCGACCAGCTTGATCGGCTGGCCGGTGACGTGGCGCATGCTCAGCGCCGCACCGCCGCGGGCGTCGCCGTCCATGCGGGTCAGCACGATGCCGGTGATGCCGATCCGCTCCTGGAAGATCCGGGCGGTGTTAACGGCGTCCTGGCCGGTCAGCGCGTCGGCCACGAGCAGGGTCTCGTGCGGCCGCGCGAGGTCGCGCACCTGGGCCAGCTCCTGCATCAGCGCATCGTCGATGCTGAGGCGGCCGGCGGTGTCGAGGATGACGACGTCGAAGCCCTCGCGCCGGGCCGTCTCCATGGCGCGCCGCGTGATCGCCAGCGCCTGCTCGCCGGCCACGATCGGCAGGCTCGCCAGCTCGCACTGACGGGCCAGGACCTCCAGCTGCATCTGCGCCGCGGGCCGCTGCGTGTCGAGCGACGCCAGCAGGACCTTCTTGCGGTCGCGCTTGCGCAGCCGCAGCCCCAGCTTGGCGCTGGTGGTGGTCTTGCCGGAGCCCTGTAGGCCGGCCATCAGCACGACGGCCGGCGGGGCGCCCAGATCAAGCTCGCTGGCCTCGCTGCCGAGGATCGCCACCAGCTCGTCGTGGACGATCTTCACCACCATCTGGCCGGGGGTGATGCTCTTGACCACCTCCTGGCCGACGGCGCGATCGCGCACCCTGGTCACCAGATCCTTGACAACCGGCAGGGCGACGTCGGCTTCCAGCAGGGCGATGCGGATCTCCCGCATCGCCTCGACGACATCGGTCTCGCTCAGTGCGCCGCGCCGCTTGAGGCGGTCGAAGACACCGGTAAGGCGGGTGGTCAGGCTCTCGAACATGAACGCTCAACGGCGCGCACTACACCTCCGCCGTTTCGGGGGTGCCGGGCGCGCTCCATCTCCTGGTCGTCAAATATGCGCCCGAAGCTCGGCCGCAAGCCGGGAGCTTTTGCGTCCCCGAGACCGGAAAGTCAAGCAGGAGACCGATGCTGTCGATCCGGTGCGCCGATCCCAACACAAGCGGTCATGCCCAATGCTCCATACTGGGCCTATGTCAACTCAGCGGCTGGGGAGAGGCGAGAGTGCCAAGGTGCGGTTCCGACCTCGACCTGAGTTCGACTGGCATTAAAGGTCGAGCGGGCCGTAGATCTCGTCCAGTGGCAGGGGGGAGGTCGTGACTCGCAGTGGCAGCAAGGCCGAGCCGATATGGTTTTCGATCGACCAATTGTCGCCTACCCGCTGCCACAGCTCGCACCAGCGCTGATCGAAGCGGACCAGGAGGATCTCGTCGATGTTCGGGATGGAGCGGTAGAAGGCAAGCTTGCCTGTCATGCCGTACTTCTGTGTCGATCGCGACAGGATCTCGACCACGAGTCTCGGCTGCTCAACCAAGTGAGCCCGACTGTGCACACACGAAACGGTCAAGTCAGGGATACGGTAATTGAACTCGTCGTCCTGCAGGATGGCACCACCGCCGGCATAGACACCACAGGGCGGCGGGAGACGCGATCGCAGGGCGGCGCCAAGCTCGACCACGAGACGTGCGTGTGGCGCTCTGGGCCGGTTCATGGCGATGATGTCGCCATCGACCAGCTCGTATCGCGTGTCGGTGCCGTCGTTCCAAGCCAGAAAGTCGGCCACGGTCATTGGCCGGCACTGCGGAACCGGATCGCCCCTCAGACCCTCCTACCGAGGCGAGCATAGCGCGGCCTCGGCGTTTCTCAAATGACGGCAGAAGGTTGCGTCCGCTGCTGTGGCCGTCTATCCCGCGCCCATGGTGACGATTGCGTTCGACAAGATGCACGGCTGCGGTAACGACTTCGTCGTGCTGGACGGCCGGCGCACGCCCATCGAGCTGACGCCAGCACAGATCCGGCGCATCGGCGACCGTCACCGCGGCGTCGGCTTCGACCAGCTGGTCGTGCTCGGGCCGGCGGCAGGGGCTACCGCCAGCATGCGCTTCTTCAACGCCGACGGCACCGAGGCCGGCGCCTGCGGCAACGCCAGCCGCTGTGT
>JAPJRA010000765.1 GCA_030824835.1 Geminicoccaceae bacterium
CCCCAAGCCCGTCGAGCTGATGCTGCCGAGCCACGACAGCCTGATGACGAACCCGTCCTGGACCGGCGATCTGCCCGGCATGGTCAAGCGGCGGCTGGTGCGCATCCTGCTGGTGCCGAACCGGACCGACTACTATCTGGACCATGGACGTCCGCAGGGTGTCACCGCCGAGTATGTCCGCGAGCTGCAGCGGCGGCTGAACCGTACCTTCAAGACCGGCAGCCGGCCGATCCAGGTGGCGTTCGTGCCCGTGACCCGCGACCGGCTGATCCCGTCGCTGCTGGAGGGCCTCGGCGACATCGCGGTGGCGAACCTCACCATCACGCCCGAGCGTGAGAAGCTGGTCGACTTCTCGCCGCCGTTCATGACGGACGTGCGCGAGATCGTGGTGACCGGGCCGAACTCGCCGCCGCTGCAGTCGCTCGAGGACCTGGCCGGCATGAAGGTGCAGCTGCGCCGCTCGAGCAGCTACTGGCCCAGCTTGGAAGGCCTGAACGCACGCCTCCGTGCCTCGAATCTCGAGAGCGTGAAGCTGGAGGCGCTGCCGGAGGAGGTGGAGGACGAGGATCTGCTGGAGCTCCTCAACGCCGGCCTGCTCCCCCTGGTGGTGGTCGACGACCACAAGGCGCGGGCCTGGTCGCAGGCCCTGCCGTCGATCCGACTGCACGACGATCTCGCGGTACGCTCCGGCGGCCGGATCGGCTGGGCGTTCCGCAAGCATAGCCCGCAGCTCGCCAAGTTCCTGGCCACGTTTGCCAAGGCCACCGCCCGTGGCACGGAGTTCGGCAATGTCGTCGCCGGTCGCTATCTTGTCCGGGCCGAGCAGCTGCGCCGCAACGGCCCCGAGGACCGGCGGCGCTTTTTGGACCTGCTGGCCAAGTTCCGGATCTTCGGCGACCGTTACCGCTTCGACCCGCTGCTGCTGGCGGCGCAGGGCTTCCAGGAATCCGGCCTCGATCAGGGCAAGCGCAGTCGGGCGGGTGCGGTCGGCATCATGCAGATGCGGCCGGAGACTGCGCGCGACCCGAGCGTGGGAATCCGGCATATCGACCAGGTCGAGAACAACATCGAAGCCGGTGCCAAGTATCTGCGCCACGTCATCGACACCTATTTCGCCGACCCGCTGATCGACGACTTCAACGGCATGCTGTTCGCGCTGGCAGCTTACAATGCCGGCCCGTCGCGCATCGGCGAGCTGCGCCGGCGCGCCGCCCGCCGCGGGCTCGACCCGAATCGCTGGTTCGGCCAGGTCGAGCTGGAGGTCGCGCGCGACATCGGCCGCGAGACTGTTACCTATGTCGGTAACATCGTGAAATACTACGTCGTCTATCGCGGCCTGGCGGAGCAGGAGGACGCCCGCAGAGCGGCCCGCAACCTGATCGTGGCGCGCTGAGGGGCGATGTGCCGGCCGACGCACCTTCGTGCGGACCGCCTCGAGGTGCTGCACACGCCGATCCGCACCCACACGCCGGGCATGCTCGCCGGCGATGGCGCGCCTGGTGCGCGGACTCGGTCAGGTGCCGCCGTCGACGGCGAGCAGCGACGACAGACCGGCACGGTAGTTCGGGTAGGCCAGGCGGACCCCCAGCTCGTCCTTGATCAGGCCGTTTCGGACCCGCCGGTTGTCCTTGTAGAAGGTTCGCGCCATCGGCGAGAGATCGGCCGTCTCGTAGGGCTGCTCGGGCGGTGGGGTTACCCCGAGCAGCTCGGCGGCATAGCTCACGACATCCTGCGGCGGCGCCGGCTCGTCGTCGCAGACATTGTAGATCGCTCCGGGCCGCGGCCGGCCGATCGAGGCCTCGAGCACGGCGGCGATGTCCTCGACATGGATGCGCGAGAAGGTCTGCCCCGGCTTGACGACCCGCCGCGCGGTGCCCTCCTTGAGGTTGACCAGCGCGTTGCGGCCCGGCCCGTAGATACCGGCGAGGCGGAAGACATGGACCGGCAGCCCCGATGCTAGCCACGCCGCCTCGGCCCGGGCGCGGCGGTCGGCCCGGGCCAGTGTGGGCTCGATCGGCGTCGTCTCGTCGACCCAGTCGCCCTGCCTGTCGCCATAGACGGCGGTGGTGCCGAGATAGCCGACCCAGGCCAGTGAGGGCAGCGCACGCAACTCCGCGCCGTGCCGGTCCAGCACCGGATCGCCCGCCTCGTCGGGAGCGATCGAGGTCAGGAGATGGGTGACGCCGGCAAGCGCCTCGGCGGGCAGGCCGTGCGTGCGGTCGAAGACGAATGCCGGCCAGCCGGCGGCGGCAAGGGCAGCGGCCTTGTCCTGCCGCCGGGTGGTGCCCCGCACCTCCCAGCCGCGAGCGTTCAGCCGTTGGGCCAGCACTCGCGCGGAGTAGCCGAGGCCGAAGCATAGGATGATACCGCTCACGATAAGGCCATCTCCCATTCCTGGCACACGCCGGCGTCCGGCTCGCTGCCGGCATGGCACGCGTGGAGGTGGCGCATCCGCGCGGTCGAGACAAGCCGTGCCAGCGACCAGACGGCCATGCCGCGGACCACGGGCGCCGGGTCGGCCAGCAGCGGCTCGACGACGTCGGCGAGGGCCGCCTCGCCGCTGTTGCCGATCGCCACCAGCACGTTGCGCACGAAC
>JAPJRA010000766.1 GCA_030824835.1 Geminicoccaceae bacterium
CCCTTGCCCTCGACCGGGCAGATCGCGCCGAAGATGTAGGCCCAGGCGGTGCGTTGGTCGTGCGGCGCCCGCGGCCGGGTGCCGCGTTTCGCCCACCTCCGGGTGAGCTTGTTCTTCTGCCCGATCCGCGCCTCGTCCTAGAACCAGAGCTCTATGCGCTTGCCGGGATGCGCGGCGCGGACCTCCGCCACGCGCTCCGGGAGACTTTTTTGAAAGCCTCCGCCGCCTCCGGATCCTGAGCGTAGTGCCGCGGACGCGCCGAGAGCTTGCGGAAGCCGAGCGCCCGCAGCTCCCGCCCCACCGTCGCCTCACTCACCGACACCCCGACCTCCTCCCACAGCCACTGCGCAAAGTCGATCCGGCGCCAGCGCACCACCCCGTCGCGCCAGGGCTCGGGACCGGCCTCCACCGCCTTTGCCAGCGCCGCCCGCTGCTCCGCGGTCAGCGTCGGCGCCTTGCCGGGCGCCTTGCGGTCGACCAGCCCATCCGGACCTTCCGCGTTGAAGCGCAGCACCGAGTCCCGCACGATCTGCAGTCCGACCACGCCCAACCGGGCCGCCTCCGTTCGCATGCCGCCGTCGAGGATCACCGCCACCGCCAGCAATCGACGCACCTGCTTCGCGTCCCCGCTGCCTCGCGCCAGACGGCGCACATCGTCACCGCTGAAATCGTCCCGAACCTCAATCGCTGCCGCAATGAAAAACCCCGCTCGTTTTCCATGGTGAATCACGCACACACGCTCAGGGAAATTCCCTTCGTGAGTCAGCATTCGCGCCCGCTGGTATAAGGCAGGACCGGGTCATCCGGTCGCAGTGAGAAAACGATACCCTATGCCGGGTTCGGTTGCGATGTAACGCGGATTGGCGGCATCGTCGCCGAGCTTCTGGCGCAGCTGCCTGACATAGACCCGCAAGTACTGGACATCCTCGGTATGTGCCGGCCCCCAGATCGCCTTCAGGATCATTTCCTGCGTGACCAGTCGTCCGTGATGGCTCGCCAGGATCCACAAGAGATCGAACTCGCGTCGCGTCAGCTGCAAAGGGTGGCCGTCCATCGTCGCGGAATGGTCGGCGGCGTTGATCCTGATCGGCCCGGCTACGATCTCGGCCGAGACGGGCTCGCCGCCGCGGTCGCGCAGAAGCCCACGCACGCGGGCGAGGAATTCCTTCACGCCGAAGGGCTTGACGACGTAGTCCTGCGCGCCGGCATCAAGGGCGGCGACCTTGCCTTCCTCGTTGTCCCGCACGGAGAGGATCAACACGGGAACTTGGCTCCAGCCGCGCAGGTCGCGCAGCACGGTCAGGCCATCGGCATCGGGCAACCCGAGGTCCAGCACCACGAGCGCCGGCGTCTCGCGGGCGGCCAGCGACAGGCCCTCGCGCGCCGTCGCCGCTTCGATCACCGCCAGTCCCTCCGCCTCCAGCGCCACGCGTAGAAAGCGGCGGATCGGCGCTTCGTCGTCGATGATCAGGATGCGGGCTGGTGCAGTCACAAGGCGACCTCGGGGTTGTAGAGGGGAAGTGTCAGCACGATACGCGTGCCGGTGCCATTGGGCCAGCCCGCCTCGGCGCGGATGCTGCCGCCCATCGCCTCGATCAAACCCTTGCAGATCGACAGGCCAAGGCCGGTGCCCGCCCGCTGACGGTCACCTTCTGCGATGCGATAGAACATCTCGAACACACGCCCAAGGTCTTCGGGCGGTATCCCGGGCCCGTGATCGGCGACCCAGAGATCGACTCTTGTGTCTGCAAGCCTGGCACCGACAGCAATCGTCGTCCCTGCCGGCGCATATTTGGCGGCGTTGTCGAGGATGTTGACGATCACCTGTTCCAGCAGCACGCCATCGGCCAGGATCATCGGCAGGCTCGCGGGAAGGTCGACCTGCAACTCGTGGGCCCGCAGCACACCGCGCATCCTCTGGCGGGCACTGCCAAGGATTTCCGCGAGATCCTGCGGCGCAAGCCGAGGCTTCAGCGCGCCATGGCCAAGGCGCGTCATATCCAGGAGGTTCTGGACATAGCGATCCAGTCGCTCTCCCTCTTCGCGGATGTTCTCGGCCATGTCGCGCCGCGCAGCGACCGGCAGATCGGTGTTCTCGGCAAGGCTGCCCGCGGCACCGATGATGGTGACGAGCGGCGTGCGCAGATCATGACTGACAGAGTTCAGAAGTGCCGTGCGCAGGCGTTCCGTCTCGGCGGCAAGCTCGGTCGCCGCCAGATCCTCTGTCAGGCGGAGTCTTTCGAGAGCGAGGGCGATCTGATCGATCAGCGCATCGAGCAGGCGACGGTCGGTGCGGGCAAGTTCACGGTCGTCGGCATAGGCGATGCCAAGGACACCAAGGCGACGCTCCGCCACCTCGACCGGCAGGAAGAACCAGCGCGCGGTAGGCAGGGTGTCGGAGCCTCGCCCGGCCGGTTTCCCCTTGTCCCAGGCGAACTGTGCCGCTGTCTGGTCGCGGACCTCGATCTGGTCCTCGGGGGGAAAGCCGCCAACCACCTGCAAGGCGCCATCGCGTGGCATCAGCAGGACCGATTCGCAGCGAAGCGTTGTCGCGATGTGGCTGACGGAGGCCCAGACGACATCGTCGGCCACGAC
>JAPJRA010000767.1 GCA_030824835.1 Geminicoccaceae bacterium
CGCCTACGCGGGCCCTCACCTGCTCGTGCTTGCCGACGGCATGGGCGGCCACGCAGCCGGCGAGGTCGCCTCCCAGCTCATGGTCGAGCACATGGAGCACCTGGACCGCGACCCCGGCGACGCGGACATGCTCGCCCTGCTCGGGGCGGCGGCGGAGGACGCGAACGCGTCGATCGCCGAGTCAGTGAAGCACCACCCGGAGCAGGCGGGCATGGGCACGACGCTCACCGCGCTCATGTTCAACGGCCTCGGCTTCGGCATGATTCACGTGGGCGACTCCCGGGGCTATTTGCTTCGCGACGGCACGCTGACCCAAATCACCGAAGACGATACATTCGTCCAGTCGCTGGTCAACGAGGGCAAGCTCAACCCGGCCGACGTGTCGAGCCACCCGCAGAAGTCGCTGATCTTGAAGGCGTACACCGGGCGCCCGGTCGAGCCGCACCTGGAGATGATCAACGTCAAGCCGGGCGACCGCGTCCTCCTGTGCTCCGACGGCCTATCCGACCCGGTCACCCCGGAGACCATCGCGGTGGCCCTCGGGCAGGGCACTCCGGAGGTCGCGTCGCAGCGGCTCATCGAGCTGGCGCTGCGCTCCGGCGGCCCGGACAACATCACCGTGGTCGTCGCGGACGTCGTCGAGACCGACGACAAGGACGCGCCGGAGCTGCCGACCGCGCCCGTGCAGGCGGGCGCGCTGACTCCGGACTTCGAGCAGTCGCACCCGGACTCGTCCGCGAGCCGCGCCGCGGCGATCATGCGCAAGTCCGAGACCATCCCGCCGAACCAGCACCGCGAGGCCACCAAGATGGCCGGCAGCGCGGGCGACCGCGGCGGTGCCGGCGATGCGGGCGGCTCCGGCGATGCCGGCGACGCCGACGAGGAGGATCATCCTCGAGGCAAACGAACCGTCTGGCCGTGGGTAGTCGGCGCGCTCGTGCTGGCGATCGCGCTCGTGGCTGCCGGGCTGATGTTCGTGCAGCACCGCGCGGCTGACCAGTACTTCGTCTCCGCGGCGAGCGACGGCCACTACGTCATCGAGCACGGCTCCCGCGACGACCGGACGCCGATCCAGCAGGCCTGCCTGGACAACCGGAACCGGCTGCGCATCGTCTCGGCCGACTCGACGCCGGAGGACTGCCACGTGTTCAACCAGTCCGACCTGCCCGAGAGCCAGCGCTCCGTGCCGGAGAACTTTGGTGGCGGCACCTACGACGACGTCCTCGGCCTGCTCTACCGCATGGCGGGTGAGGCGTTGCCGGTGTGCGTCGATAAGCAAGAAGACCCCGAGACCTGCAGGACGGTGAGCTGACGTGAAGCGGCTATTCTCGCGAAACCTCGAGCTCCTCCTGCTGCTGTGCTCGGCGGGGCTTTTGCTGCTCATGGTGTTCGGGCTGGAGATGAGCCAGGGGCGGACGCTGTCGAAGGACATGCTGTACCTGGTCGGCGGCTTCGTCGGCGTGTACGCGATCGCGCACGTCGCGCTCACGCTGCTCGCGCCGCGCGCCGACCAGGTGATCCTGCCGGTGGTCTCGCTGCTCAACGCGCTCGGCCTGGTCATCATCTACCGCCTCGACCTGGCGGAACGACCAGGCTACGGGCCGCTGGCGGAGCGGCAAGTGCTGTGGTCGCTGGTCGGCGTCGTGCTCATGGTGCTGACCCTGGCGATCGTGCGCGACCACAAGTCGCTGTCGCGCTACTCCTACCTGCTCGGCCTGGCCGGGCTGATCCTGCTTGCGCTGCCGCTCGTGTGGCCGCAGCCGGAGGGCTACGCGGACGCGCGCATCTGGCTGTGGCTGGGCCCGTTCTCCATCCAGCCGGGCGAGTTTTCCAAGATCCTGCTGCTCATCTTCTTCGCGCAGCTGCTCGCGCAGAAGCGCGCCCTGTTCACCGTGGCCGGCAAGCGCTTCTTGGGCATGACGTTCCCGCGCCTGCGCGACCTCGCGCCGATTCTGGCGGTGTGGGCCATCGCCATCCTCATCATGGGCGTGTCCAACGATTTCGGCCCGGCGCTGCTGCTGTTCGCCACCGTGCTGGGGATGGTGTACTTTGCCACCGGCCGCACGTCCTGGCTGGTCATCGGCCTGGGGCTTGTGGCCGTGGGCGGCTACGCCGTCTACCAGGTCAGCGAGAAGATCCAGACGCGCTTTACCAACTTCATCAACCCGTTCGAGGACTTCGACGGCGCCGGCAACCAGCCAGCCAACGCGCTCATCGGCCTGAGCTGGGGCGGCATGACCGGCACCGGCCTGGGCTACGGCCACCCCGAGCTCGTCCCCGTCGCGCACTCGGACTACATCCTCGCCGCGCTGGGCGAGGAGCTCGGCTTCGTGGGCATCGCCGCCGTGCTGTGCCTGTTCGCCGTGCTGGTCACCCGCGGGTTCCGCGCCGCGATGCAGCTGCGCGACTCCTACGGCAAGCTGCTCGCCTCCGGACTCGCGCTCACCCTGGCCATCCAGATCTTCGTGGTGGCGGGCGGCATCTCCGCGATGCTGCCCATGACCGGTCTGACCACGCCGTTCATGTCGGCGGGCGGGTCGTCCATTATGGCCAACTACATCCTGGTCGGGCTGCTGCTGCGCATCTCCAAC
>JAPJRA010000768.1 GCA_030824835.1 Geminicoccaceae bacterium
CTCCAGGGCTGCGGCACTCTCCGCCATTGCCTCCGCGAGCCCCAGCAGCCGCGTGCCCAGCGCGGTCAGCGCCAGACGGTTGGGCAGCCGGTCGAACAGGCGGGCACCCAGGGCCGCCTCCAAGGCCGCGAGATGCCGGCCGACGGTGGCCTCGCTGAGCTGCAGCGCGGCGGCCGCCCGCCCCTGGCCGCCGGCCTGGGCCACGGCGAGAAACACCCGCACATGGTCCCAGTCCAGGCGCGCCGCGGCCACGGCGGGCTCAGGTTTCGAGCAGGCCGCGCACGCGGGCGTGGTAGAGCAGCATGATGGTCTTGCCGTCGACGATGCCGCCGCTCTCGATGGCCGCGAGTGCCGCCCAGAACGGCAGCTCCACGATCTCGATGTCCTCGCCCTCCGCGGCGGAGCCGCCGCCGGCCGCGATCCGCTGCGAGGGGTCGACCTCGGCCGCGAAGAAATGCAGCCGCTCGGTCACCGAGCCTGGGCTCATGTAGGCGCTGAACAGCTCCTCGACCCGGCTCACCCGAAAGCCCGTCTCCTCCTCGACCTCGCGGCGGATCGCGTCGGCCGGCGCCTCCGCGTCGAGCAGGCCCGCCGGCGCCTCGAGCAGCATCCCGTCGGCGTGGCCGTTGACGAAGGCCGGGAGCCGGAACTGGCGGGTCAGGATGACGCTCTGGCGGGCCCGGTCGTAGAGCAGGATGACAGCACCGTTACCGCGGTCATAGGCCTCGCGGCTGAGCTCCTGCCAGGCGCCATCACGGCGCCGGTAGGCGAAGCGGTACTTGCGCAGCACGTACCAGTCGTCGGCCAGCGTCTGCACGCTCTGCATGCGGACATGGTCGGTCGGACTAGGCGGCATGGAAGGGCTGTGAAGCATTGGCCATCGGCTCCCGGGTGATGGAGACCAGCATAGCTGCAGCCCCAATCGCCGGCAGCCCGGCAAATCTGCAACCTGTGCCTTCATTCCGGACCGGCAGGCTAGACGACGCGGCACCGGGGCCTCGGGCCGCGGGGCCGGGCATGACCGTCGAGCTGCTGGTGAGCGAACCTGGACGTGGACGACCTCGAGAGTGCCACCAGCTTTTGCGGGACGACGTTTGGGCTCACGGCCGGGCGCCGCTTCGGCGCCGATGGGAACGAGCTGCTGGGCGCCTCGTCGCGCCTCTATCTGCTGGTCAAGCCGTCCGGCAGCCCGGCGGTCGGGTCCACCAGGCAGGCGCGCGACTATCGCCGCCACTGGACGCCGATGCATCTGGACTTCGTCGGCCCGCCCGCGGCATGCCCGAACGATCCGGCCGGATAGGCCGCGCGGCACGCCGTCGAGGCCGATGAATCCGCCAGGGTCGTGCCGATGCATGGCACGTCCGCGCGCGCGGCATCCCGACCTTTGTCGGCTTGCGACCGGGTAGCATTGGCATTAGCACCAACGGACCGATGTACCCGGCCGTGCCGGCAACGAAGAAGTGGGAGGCTACCATGTGGCGCGCATCGCGTAGGGCGCTGGTCGTGCTCGGCATGGCGCTGGTTGCCGGCGCTGCGCACGCGGCCGACCTGGGCACGGTGCGGGTCGGCGTGCTGAAGTTCGGCACGGTCAACTGGGAACTCGACGTCATCAAGACCAACGGGCTCGACCGCAAGGAGGGCTTCACCCTCGACGTGCAGCCCTATGGCAGCAACGACGCCGCCGATGTCGCGCTGATGGGCGGCGCGGTCGATGCCATCGTCGAGGATTGGCTGTTCGTGGCCCGCCATCGCGCCGAGGGCGGCGATCTGACCTTCATCCCCTATTCCAGCAGCGTCGGTGCGCTGATGGTCGGGCCCGACAGCCCCATCACCAGCATCGCGGAGCTCAAGGGCAAGAAGATCGGTGTCGCCGGCGGGCCGCTCGACAAGGGCTGGGTGATGCTGCAGGCCTATGCCAAGCAGAGCGCCGGCTTGGACCTCGCGCACGATGCCGAGCCCGTCTACGGCGCCCCACCGCTGCTGACCGAGAAGCTCAAGAGCGGCGAGCTCGACGCCGCGCTCAACTACTGGCATTTCGGCGCCCGGCTCGAGGGCCAGGGCTACCGGCGGCTGATCGGTCTCGATGCGGTGCAGGAGGCCCTGGGAATCCCGGCCTCCGTGCCGCAGCTGGGCTACATCTTCTCGGCAAGCTGGGCCGATGCCCACGTCGATCTGGTGCTGGCCTTCTCCCGGGCATCGCGCGCGGCCAAGTCCCTGATGCTGACCAGCGACGCCGAATGGCAGCGCCTGATGCCGATGACCCGGGCCGAGAGCGCAGCCGAGCTGGACGCGTTCATGCGCCGCTACCGCGAAGGCATCGTCGAGCACTGGGGCGAGCAGCAGCAGGCCGAGGCGGCCAAGCTCTACCTCGTTCTGGCCGAGCTCGGCGGGCCGAAGCTGGTGGGCCCGGGCAAGGAGCTGGCACCGGGCACCTTCTGGCCGAATGTGAGCTACTGAGGCTCGTGGCGCGCAGCATCGCCGTCTCCGCGAACGAAGGCACGTCGACTGGCCGTGTCCGGGCCGGCGCTCGGCTGCGACGGGTGCTGGTGCCGGCGCTGTCGCTGCTGGCGCTGCTGGCACTGTGGCAGCT
>JAPJRA010000769.1 GCA_030824835.1 Geminicoccaceae bacterium
CCGGCGAGCAGTGCCCGTGCTAGCAGGCCATAGTCGCGCCGCACGCGCTCGTCGGCGGCGAGATCGGTGTTGCGCACCAAGGCACCGATGCGCAAGCCCCCCTCGGGCGTCGGCTCGATCTGGTCGAGCGCCAGACCGTTCACGTCGATCAGATGGGTCGGCGTCTCGATCTGGAGCTTCATCAGGTCGAGCAGGTTGGTGCCGCCGGCGATGAATTTGGCACCCTCGGTCCGTGCAGCGGCGGTCGCAGCCTCGGCCGGTGAATGCGCGCGCTCGTAGGTGAAGGGTTTCATGCCTCCCTCCCCGCTACCTCGGTGATCGCGTCGACGATGTTGGAATAGGCACCGCAGCGACAGATGTTGCCGCTCATCCGCTCGCGCAGCTCGACCGCGGTGAGCTGTGGCGGCGCGGTGAGATCATCGCTCACATGGCTCGGGATGCCGGCCTTGATCTCGTCCAGCACTGCCACGGCCGAGCAGATCTGCCCGGGTGTGCAGTAGCCGCACTGATAGCCGTCATGCTTCACGAACGCGGCCTGCATCGGGTGCAGGTGATCGGGTGTGCCCAGGCCCTCGACCGTGGTGATGCGGTCGCCCTCGTGCATCACGGCCAGGGACAGGCAGGAATTAATCCGCCTGCCGTCGACGATCACGGTGCAGGCTCCGCACTGGCCGTGATCGCAGCCCTTCTTGGTGCCGGTGAGCTGCAGCTGCTCGCGCAGCGCATCGAGCAGCGTGGTTCGCGTGTCGAGCTCGAGCTCGCGCACGACCCCGTTCGCCTCAAAGGACACCTTCGACTTGACCGTCTCGCCAGTGCCGGCGGCCTGCGCCTCGGCTGCCGGCACCACGGCGTTCGCCGCGACCGCAGCTCCACCGACGATCAGCATTTCGCGCCGCGATAGCTCGCAAAAGCTCGTATCTTCCATGTCATGCTCCGCTCCTGGTAATTGCTGGCGGTCTGCAGCCGGCCTAACTGGCACGGTGCGATCCAAACCGCGTTTCCCGGTCAAATCGCTGCGATCGGCCCATGCGCGCGACCGGCCCGGCGAACGGCTAAGCCAAGCACTTCGATGGGTGGTGCGGTCGTAACGCGCACGCCATCGACAGGTGCCGAATCACGGCGGAGAAATGCTGATTGCGCCAAACTGCGCCCGGCTTCGTCGCCCGTATCTCAAGCTGGGAGGCTCGACCCATCGCGATTAGCCCGTAGGATGCGCACGGCCCTATGAGCTGGATTCATCAACGCCCCGGGAGAACTTCGATGACCTGATGGCATTCCTGGCGGTGGCCAGGGAGCGCAGCTTCACGCGCGCGGCAGCGCAGCTTGGGGTTTGCCAGTCGGCGCTCAGCGACACCGTGCGCGAGCTCGAGGCGCGGCTCGGGCTGCGGCTCCTCGGCCGGACCACACGCAGCGCCGCCGCCGCCGCCGAGGCGGGCGAACGTCTGCTCTGTGCCGTGGGCCCACGGCTCGACGAGATCGACGCCGAACTGGCGGCGCTCAGCGCGCTGCGCGACAAGCCTGCCGGCACCATCCGGATCACCACCGCCGAGGATTCGGCCGATTCGATCCTCTGGCCAGCCCTGCAGCGCTTCCTGCCGGATTATCCGGACATCAAGGTGGAGCTCGTCGTCGATTACGGCCTGACTGACATCGTGGCCGAGCGCTACGACGCTGGCGTCCGGCTTTGGGAGCAGGTGGCCAAGGACATGATCGCCGTGCACATCGGGCCGGACATGCGCATGGCGGTGGTTGGTGCTCCGGCCTATTTCGCCAAGTGGCCGCCGCCGCGGACACCGCACGACCTGACCACCCACAGCTGCATCAACATCCGCCTGCCCACCTATGGCGGTCTCTATGTCTGGGAATTCGAGCAGGGCGGCCGCGAGCTGAAAGTGCGGGTCGAAGGCCAACTCGTGTTCAACAACATGGCGCTCGGGCTGAACGCGGTGTTGGCCGGGTTCGGCCTGGCCTACCTGCCGGCGGACAAGGTGGAGGCACACCTCGCCGCCGGCCGGTTGATCCAGGTGCTGACGGACTGGTGCCCGCCGTTTGCCGGCAACCACCTCTACTGTCCGAGCCGCCGGCAGCATTCACCGGCCTTCGCGCTGGTGGTGGAGGCGCTACGGTATCGGGGATGGACTTGGCGGTCCCATCTTCAGCGACACTAAGGTTCCGTCGTTGGCGTGCCCAACCGGCGCGGCGCCGGGCCGAGGATCGCCAGCAGCAATCCCACCGTCGCCAGCGCCATCCCGAGCAGCTCCAGCTGGCTCGGCAGGTGGCCCAGCACCAGGATACCCAGCAGCGTCGACACCGCCGGAGTGAACGACGGGAGCGCCGAAGCCTTGGCGGCCCCGAGTGCCCGCACCGCCCCGCCGAACGCGGCGACGCCCAGCACGCCGCCCATGGCACCTTGGAAGAACCACTGCGCCAGAATGGTTCCGACCGGCGCCGGCGGCGGCACACCCCCCGTGATCAGGAGCCATGCCGGCAGGATCGCCAGCGCCGACGGGACGGTCACCGCCGCCACCGCCCGCAACGGGGCCACCCGCCAGCGGCGCAGCAGGAAGGTGAACACACCCCACG
>JAPJRA010000032.1 GCA_030824835.1 Geminicoccaceae bacterium
CCGCCAAGGCGTGCTGCCTGCCGCGCAACCCGCGCGGTGCCCGGCCCGAGGAGAGCCACGATCCGCTGGTGCCCGGCCGCCCGGCCCCCCGCAAGGTGCTCAAGGGCGGCTCGCATTTGTGCGCCCCCAGCTATTGCCGCCGCTACCGCCCCGCGGCGCGCCAGCCGCAGACCCTCGACACCGCTTCGGTGCATATCGGCTTCCGATGCATCCGCCGTGTCGCCACGTCTTAAATCCAGCTGCCGGAGAACCGTCGTGACTCATCTCGAAAGTCCCGCCGGGCGGAGCCGCCGCGACGTGCTCGCAGGCAGCGCCGGCCTGCTCGCCGCCATCTCCGGCCTGCCGCTGTTCGCCACGGGCGCGCGAGCGCAAGGCACGGGCGGCGCGCCGCGCCCGCACATCCTCTACATCATGGCGGACGATCTCGGCTCCGCCGATGTCGGCTTCCGCGGCTCGGACATCAAGACGCCGAACCTCGACGCGTTGGCCGCCGGCGGCGCGACGCTCGGCCATTTCTACACGCAGCCGATGTGCACACCGACGCGTGCGGCGCTCATGACCGGGCGCTACCCTTTGCGCTACGGCCTGCAGACTGCCGTGATCCCCTCCGGCGGCGACTATGGCCTCGCCACCGACGAGTTCCTGCTGCCGCAGGCACTGAAAGAGGTCGGTTATCGCACCGCGCTTGTGGGCAAATGGCATCTCGGCCACGCCGACCGGAAATACTGGCCGCGCCAGCGCGGTTTCGACAGTTTCTACGGTCCGCTCCTGGGCGAGATCGACCATTTCAACCATCAGGCACATGGCATCACCGACTGGTACCGCGACAATGAGGTGGTGGTCGAGGAGGGTTACGATACCGAACTGCTGGGCGCCGAAGCGGTGCGGCTGATCGGGGGACAAGACCCGAAGACACCGCTCTTCCTCTATCTCGCCTTCACCGCCCCCCACACGCCCTTTCAGGCGCCGCAGGCCTATGTCGAGATGTATGCCGGCATCGCCGACCCCCAGCGGCGCACCTATGCGGCGATGATTACCGCCATGGACGAGCAGATCGGCAAGGTGGTCGCGGCGTTGGAGGCGCGTGGCCTGCGCGAGAACACGCTGATCGTGTTCCACAGCGACAATGGCGGCACGCGCAACAAGAAGTTTGTCGGCGAAGGGGAAGTGATCGGCGAGCTGCCGGCGAGCAACACCCCGCTGCGCGACGGCAAGGGCACGCTCTATGAGGGCGGCACCCGCGTCGCGGCGCTGGTCAACTGGCCGGGCCACATCGCGCCCGGCACAGCGCCAGGGGTGATGCATGTGGTGGACATGCTGCCGACGCTGGCCGGGCTCGCCGGCGCCAGCCTCGGCCACAGCAAGCGGTTGGACGGCGTCGACATGTGGCCCGCCCTCGCGACCGGGCTGGCGGGCCGCGACGAGGTGGTCTACAACGTCGAGCCGAGCCAGGGCGCCGTGCGCGAGGGCGACTGGAAGCTCGTGTGGAAGGTGGATCTGCCGCCCAGGGTCGAGCTGTTCGACCTCTCCAAGGATCCGAACGAGACCACCGATCTCGCCGAGGCCCACCCGGACAAGGTGGCCGCGCTCACGGCGCGGGTGCTCGACCTCGCCCGCGCCATGGCGGAGCCCCTGCAACCTGCCACCGCCCATCGGCTGACACTGTCGGCACCGCCCACGACCCCCGGGACGGCTGCGGCCCCCTAGTTGTCGTTGCTATAGAGGTTGTCCGAGTTCAACCGCGTCAGTGGCGATTGTCCGGCGAGGGCTGCATGTGGGCGCTCTGTATTGTAGCGGTGCAGCCAGGGTCGCATGGCCTCGGTACGGGCGGCCGAGCTTTTAAGGGCCTGCAGGTAGGCCCATTCGCGCAAGGAGGTCTGGATGAACCGTTCTGCCTTGCCGTTGATCTGGGGCCTGTAGGGCTTGGTGCGCTTGAGCTTGATCCGGCCGCGCACGCGCCGTCGATCCACGTCGCTGCCGCGATCACCCGAGCTTCTGATGGCGATGTTCATACCAGTTCATGGTGAAAATTTCATTGACAGATATCTCGGAGTGCGGAATTCAGAATGCAGAAAGACGGGATGGCTAAAATGATGCGGGTTGCTGCCCGGCACCGGCAAGCAGGATGGCGCGCCATCGATGTGACGCTGCGCTGTCGGCTCCGGCCCGCGGGGAGGGCGATAATTGTCTGATACGCACAAGTGTTGCATGCGCCGGCGCGAGCTGTTGGCGGCGGTGCCTGCCGTCGCGGCGGCCGGGCTGGGCACGGCGCGGGTGGCCGATGCTGCGGATGCCAAGAGCCTGCCGCAGCCAGGGGATCATCTGGTCGTCGAAGGCGGCAGCAACAAAGGGCAGGTCGTGCGTCCGGAGCTGGTGCCGGAAGGTGGCCCACTCCTCGCGGTGTTGGCTGCCGATGCCACCACGGGCTTGGTGCGCAATGGCTCGCGCTTCGGCAAGATCATCCTGCTGCGTCTGACGCCGGATCAGCTCGACGAGGACACGCGCCAGCACGCGGCCGACGGGGTCGTCGCTTATTCGGCGATCTGCACCCACCAGGGGTGCACGCTCAGCGGCTGGAAGGCCGAGGAGCGCGTGATCGCCTGCTTCTGCCATCACTCCGAGTTCGAGCCCACTGCCAGCGGCAAGGTCGCGAAGGGGCCGGCCACGCGCCGCCTGCCGATGCTGCCGATCGCGGTCGGGCCCAACGGGGATCTGGTGGTGGTCGCCGAGTTTACCAGCAAGCCCGGCTACAAGGCGTGAACAGCCTTGGCTTTGGGCCCAATCAGGGAGGTTCGCCTATGTTGCAGCTGAAGGGCCGCGACGGGATCGTCGCACGTCGGGCCCGTCATCTACTGTTTTCCACCGCCTGTCTGGCCGCCGTCGCTGGTCCCGCGTTCGCCGCGGACTACGCGCCGGTCACCGACGAGCGCCTCGCCAAGCCCGAGGCCGGGAACTGGCTGCAGTGGCGTGGCAATTACAGCGGCTGGGGCTACAGCCCGCTCAACCAGATCAACGCCGAGAACGTCAAGGAGCTGGTCCCGGTCTGGACACTGTCCACGGGCATGATGGAGGGCCATCAGGCCCCGCCGATGGTCAACAACGGCGTCATGTTCGTCAGCACGCCGCAGAACCAGGTGATCGCCGTCGAGGCGGCTACCGGTACCGAGCTCTGGCGGTTCCAAAAGGAGATCCCAGAGGAGCTGTCGCAGCTCCATCCGACCAACCGCGGCGTCGGTCTTTACGGCGACCGGCTCTATCTGACCACCACCGATGCCTGCGTCGTCTCGCTCGACGCCAAGACGGGCGCCGAGGTCTGGACCAAGTGTGTCGCCGACTGGGCCGACGGCTATTACATGACGCTGTCGCCGCTGGTGGCGAACGGCAAGGTCGTGGTCGGTGTCTCGGGCGGCGAGTACGGCGTCCGCGGCTTCATCACCGCACTGGATGCAACCTCCGGTGACGAGGTTTGGAAGACCTATACCGTCCCGGGGCCGGGCGAGCCAGGGCATGAGAGCTGGAAGGGTGACGACTGGAAGACCGGCGGCGGCTCGGTCTGGATCCAGGGCAGCTACGATCCCTCGAACAAGCTCGCCTATTTCGGCACCGGCAACGGCGGGCCATGGATGCCTGACACGCGCCCGGGCGACAATCTCTACACCAGCTCGGTGGTCGCCCTCGACATCGACACCGGCAAGATCAAGGGGCATCACCAGTATCACTGGAACGACGCCTGGGACTGGGACGAGGTCTCGGCGCCGGTGCTGGTGGATGTCGAGCGTGACGGCAAGATCGTGCACGAGGCGATCCACGCCGGTCGCAACGGCTATCTCTGGACGCTGGAGCGCACCCCGGACGGTCCGATCAACTTCCTGAACGGCGTGCCGTTCGTCGAGCAGAACGTGTTCGCCTCGCTCGATCCCAAGACCGGCAGGCCCACCTACAATGAGGCCAAGGTCCCCGAGACCAACAAGCGGGTGGAGTTCTGCCCGTCCTTGTGGGGTGGCAAGGACTGGCCGCCTGAGGCCTACAATCCCGACACGGGCCTCCTCTACATCCCGTCGCACATCAATCTGTGCTCCGAGCTCGGTGGCGTGCCATTGGATGCCCGGCAGCCGGGTGACCTCTATATCGGCGTGTCGATCGACGACATCCTCACCTCCCTGCGGCTCGCGGAAGGTACCGACACCTCCAAGCCCGTACCGATCGGCTCGCTGCAGGCGTGGGACGTCAAGACCGGCAAGAAGGTCTGGGCGACCAACTTCAACGACACCCCGTTCTGGGCGCCGTTGCTGACCACGGCCGGCAATCTGGTGTTCGCGGGTGGCACCAACGACCGCATGTTCCGGGCGATGGATGCGAAGACCGGCAAGATCCTGTGGCAGAGCCGGCTCAACTCGGGCGTCACCGGCGTGCCTTCGTCCTTCGAGGTCGACGGCGTGCAGTACGTCGCCGTGCAGGCAGGTTGGGGCGTGGACGCCGAGCGCATGCAGGGCGGCTTGAACCAGCTCTTGTCGCATAAGGTGACGGTGCCGCAGGGCGGCTCGATCTGGGTCTTCGCCTTGCGCGATAAGGCGCCCACCCTTTGATCTCCAAGGCTACAGCCAGCCGCGCATCGTCGCGGCTGGCGCCTGGAGGCGGGCGCGTGATCGCCCGCCTCTCGGCCTTGGTGCTGATGCTGGCCGCTGCGAGCACCGCCCAGGCGGCGATTGAGAGCTTGCCGACCACGGACGCCGAGCTGGTGGCAACCGTCCGCTCGGCGATCGTCGAAAGCGACATGAACACGTTCGATCAGTTGATCAACTGGGACGGCGCCAGCAAGATGGCGCGCCGCATCGTCACTTTCTCCGTTCGCCACGGGCTGGGACGGCCGATTCGCTCGATCACCTTGCAGCCGTTCCCGGCGGATGGGCTCGCGAAGATCGAGGCCCAGGGTAGGAAGCACGTCAACATGCCGGTCACCAACGAGCTGCGGGTCGTGTTCGACGAGCCTCCCATCGAGGGTCTGACGACGTCGCCGACGATGGTGTTCCTGATCGGCAAGCTGGACGATGTCTATCGCATCGCTTTGATGGTGCGAAACAGTCCACCCAAGCGAGATTAGAGCGGTTTGACTGGCGGCCGGGCGGTTTCTCCTTTAGGAATCTCTGGCACAAAGTTTGCAGTCAATATTATCGTTCAAGGCACCTGATGAGGCCGCTGGCGCTTCGCCCCACGCTCGTCGAGCAAACGTATGAAGCTATTCTCAATGGCATCTGCGATGGCACGGTGCCCTTGAATACCCAGCTGGTCCAGGAGCAGCTGGCCCAGCGTCTGGGCGTTTCCCGACAGCCGATCCAACAAGCGCTGATGCTGCTGCGCAACGACGGCATCTTGGAGGATGTCGGCCGGCGCGGCGTGGTCGTGCCGCCGCTCGATCCGGTGACGATCCGGCACCGCTACCAGATCCGGGCCGCCCTGGATTCGCTGGCGGCGCGGCTCGCGGCGCAGCGCTGTGGCGCCTCGCGTACGACCGCCGCCCAGATCCGGCGCGAGGGCGAGGCGATCATCGCCCAGGGGTCGGCCGCCGTGCGGGAACGCGTGGTCTGCCGGATGATCGCCCATGACGTCGCGTTTCACTCGTTCCTCTACCGCGCCTCGGGCAATACCGCGCTCGGGCCGACCGCCGCCGTGCACTGGCCCTTCCTGCGCCGTGCCATGGGCGAGGGCCTTCGGCGCTCCGCGCTGGCTCTTCCGGTCTGGGATCAGCACCAGCAGATTCTCGATGCCCTGGTCGCCGGCGATGCCGCCGCCGCGGTGGAGCGAGCCACCTACCACCTCGAGGCGACGGCCGATTTTCTAGCGGCCGACATAGCGGCTTCACGGGACCTGGCCGCGGTTGGCTGACGCGCCGCCCTAGGTTACCGCAAGGTGACTACTTGCCTGTGGCGCATCTGGTGAGCATTTCTGGCGCGACGCCGCTTCCGGCCATGCCCAGAGGAGTTCGCCATGACCGTCCACGAGCCGGCTCTGCGCCTCGAGATCGTCTCCGACACGATCTGCCCGTGGTGCTACATCGGCAAGCGCCGGCTCGGCCGGGCCCTGGACCAGCTCGCCGCCGAGGGCCTCGGGTTCGAGCGGCTGTGGCGCCCATTCCAGCTCAACCCCACCATGCCGATGGAAGGCGTCGACCGGCGCAGCTACCGCACGGGCAAGTTCGGCTCCTGGGAGCGCAGCCAAGCGCTCGACGCCCAGGTCGCCGCGGCCGGTGCGGAGGACGGGCTGGTCTTCCGCCACGACCTCATGGCCAGGACGCCCAACACCGTGGCCTCGCACGCCCTGATCCATCTCGCGCACGAGCTCGGCGGTGCCGAGCTGCAGGACCGGGTCGTGGAAGCGCTCTTCGCCGCCTACTTCACGCAAGGACGCGACGTCGGCGATCCGGCCGTGCTGGCCGACCTTGCCGAGGCCGCCGGCATGGACCGCGCGCGCGTCACAACCTACCTGGCCGATCCGGCGAGCGGTGCCGCGGTGCGCCGGGACGAGGAGCTGGCCCGCAGGCTCGATCTCCACGGCGTGCCCTCGATCGTGCTCGAAGGGCATCACCTGTTCTCGGGTGCCCTGCCGACGCCGTCCATCGTCCAGGCGCTGCGCGAGGCGAGCGCCGTGCTGGGAAGGCATGGTGCCGGAACCGTGGCCGCCGAGACCGACCATCATGCCGCCTGAGCCGCGGATCGCCGTCGCCGGTGGTTCTATCGGTGGCCTGTGCGCTGGTCTGGCGCTGCACGGCTCGGGCTTCGACGTCCAGGTTTACGAGCGCGACCGTGGTCCGCTGCATGCGCGCGGCGCCGGCATCGTCGTGCAGGACGAACTGGTCCAGCTGCTCCGCCGCAACGATGCCCCGGCGCTGCCCACCACCAGCTGCCGGGTGCGGCGCTATCTCGACCCGGACGGGGGCGACGGGCAGACGCAGGCCATGCCGCAGTCCTTCACCTCGTGGGATGCGATCTACGCCACCCTGCGCGCCGCCTTTCCGGCCGAGCGCTACCACGCCGGCGCCCCGCTCATGGAGGTCGCGGACGGCGGGGATGGCCGGCGCGTCGTGGCCGAGCTGGAGGGCCACGGCCGGATCGAGGCCGATCTCCTAGTCTGCGCCGACGGTGCCCAGTCGTCCAGCCGCCGGCGGCTCCTGCCCGAGGTGCGGCCCGCCTATGCCGGCTACGTGGCCTGGCGCGGCGTGATCGACGAAGCCCAGGCGCCGCCGGGGCTGGTGCGTTTCTTCGAGGATACGTTCACCTTCTCCGAGGCGCGTGCCGGCGGCCACATGCTGGTCTACCTGATCCCGGGCGAGGGTGCCGATCCACACCCCGGCAGGCGGCGCCTGAACTGGGTCTGGTATGTGGGGGTGGCCGAGGCCGACCTCGCTACCCTGCTCGTCGACCGCGACGGCCGCCGGCACCACGCCTCGCTGCCTCGCGGCGGCACGCCCGAAGATAAGGTGGCGGCGCTCAAGGAGCGCGCCCGGCGCGAGCTGCACCCGAAGCTGGCCGAGCTGGTCGGCGCCACGCCGGACCCGTTCCTGCAGACGATCGTCGACGTGCTGGTGCCGCGCATGGTCTTCGGCCGGGTCTGCCTGCTGGGCGACGCCGCCTTCGTCGCCCGGCCGCACACGGCGGGCGGCACGGCCAAGGCGGCGCGCGATGCCGGCGTGCTGGCCTCGGCGCTGCGGCGTGCCGATGTCGATGCGGCGCTGGCCGGCTACGAGCGCGCGCAGCTGGAATACGGCCGTGATCTCACCCGCTATGGCGTGGCCCTGGGCGAGCGCTGGGCGGCCAAGGCGCGATGAGCCCTCAGCACCACCACGGGGGATAGCGGCGTCATGCAGCACAAGCGCAAGCCGGTGCGGCCGGTGCGGCTCTATGGCCGCCAGCAGTCGAGTGAGGCCTACGAGATCAGGGACCTGCTGACCCGCTCGGTGGTGGCGTTCGAATGGGTCGAGCTCGCCGCCGACGAGCATGGGCGGCAGGAGCTCGGCCTGCCGGGCCTGACGGAGGCGCAGCTGCCGGTGGTCGAGCTGCCCGACGGCAGCCGGCTGTTCGCGCCGACGCTGCGGGAGCTCGCCGAGCGGCTGGGCTGGGTGACGCAGCCGCGGTTTCGCGAGTATGACCTGTCGATCTACGGCGCCGGGCCGGCGGGGTTGTCGGCGGCGGTCTATGCCGCATCCGAGGGCCTGCGCGCCATTGTCGTCGAGCGGCATGCCGTGGGCGGTCAGGCCGGCTCGTCGAGCATGATCGAGAACTATATGGGCTTCCCGCACGGGATTCCGGGTGCCGAGCTCGCCGAGCGGGCGCGGCAGCAGGCGGTCAAGTTCGGCATCGAGCTCGTGCTGATGCAGGAGGGCGTGCGCGCCGAGTTCCACGACGACCGGATCCGGGTCGATCTCGCCGACGGCTCGAAGATGGTGGCGCGGGCCAACATCTGCGCCACCGGGGTCGAGTGGCGCCGACTCGGCCTGCCGGGCGAGGATCGGCTGCTGGGTGCCGGCCTGTTCTATGGGGCCGGGATGAGCGAGGCGCCGCTCTGCCGCGGCGAGCACGTCGTCGTCATCGGCGGCGGCAACTCGGCGGGCCAGGCCGTCATGTACCTATCGGCGCACGCCGCGCGGGTCACCATGCTGGTGCGGGGGCCGAACCTCGCGGCGACGCTGTCGCAATACCTCACCGACCGAATCGTCGCCCGGCACAATGTCGACGTGCGCTACGACAGCGAGGTGACCGAGCTGAAGGGCGATGCCGCCCTGCGCCGGATCGCCGTCACCAATCGCCGCACTGGGGCGGTCGACTGGATCGACACGCGCCACCTGTTCGTCTGCATCGGCGGCGCGCCGAACACGGAGTGGGCGAAGGATACGTCCATCGTGCGCGACCCGGCGGGCTACCTCGTCACCGGGCCGGACCTGCTCGAGGCCGGCCGGGTGCCGGCGGTATGGCCGTTGCAGCGACAGCCCTTCTATCTCGAAACCAGCGTGCCGGGCTCGTTCGCGGCCGGCGACGTACGCCACAACTCGATCAAGCGCGTCGCCTCCGCCGTCGGCGAGGGCGCCATGGCGGTGGCCTTCGTCCACCGCTACCTCGCCGAGACCACATGAGCCGACCGGCTCCGGACGAGGTGCTGGGTGCCCGCGATCCGGCCCGGCCGGTGCGCGACCTGATCGGCGACAAGTGGACGCCACTGATCCTCTATTGTCTCGCCAGGCATGAGCTGCGGCGCTTCAACGAGCTGCATCGCCAGATCCCGGGCATCTCCAAGAAGATGCTGATCCAGACCCTGCGCCATCTCGAGCGCGACGGGCTCGTCCAGCGCACGGTCTATCCGCAGGTGCCGCCCAAGACCGAGTACCGCCTGACCGACGATGGCCGCCGGCTCCGCGAGCCGATCCTGCAGCTCTGCTCCTGGGCCGTCGACAATCGGGACTTCGTCGCCACCCTGCTGGGGCGCCGTGCCGGCCGGCTCGATTCGACCTCGATGTAGTCAGTCGGGGTCGACGGACGCCGGCCGGGCTGCCGCCCATTCGAGCAGGGCGTCGAGGGCCGGGCACATCGCCTGCCCCCACTCGGTGAGCCGGTATTCCACCTTCGGCGGCACCTGCGGGTAGACCATGCGGCGGACGACGCCGTCGCGCTCCAGCTCGCGCAGCTGCTGGATCAGCATCTTCTGCGACACCCCGGGAATGGCCCGCTCCAGCTCGGAGAACCGCAGCACCGTGCGGTCGAACAGGTGGAAGATGATCATCATTTTCCACCGGCCCTCGAGGATGCGGAATGCGGCCTCGATCCCGGACGCCGCCATGTCGGGCGACACGTCCTCGAGCTTACCTGTGGGTGAGTACCCTACAATTTTGTCCGTACTTGCCATACGCACAGTATAGCGCGACCTACGTCCGACGCCAAACCATTGGACGAGAGAGATGACCCCCACCCTGCCGCCGCCGCTGGACACCTGTGTCCGCGCCGTCACTAAGGTTAGCTGCGTCTTCGCCCTGACGAACGGGCTCGTCCCCGGGCTGGAGATCGGCTGATGCAGGACGGACTCGCGGGCAAGCGCGCCCTGGTCACCGGAGGGACCAGGGGCATCGGCAGGGCGGTGGTCGACCGCCTGCGTGGTGCCGGCGCCAGGGTCGTCGTGGGCGGCCGGTCCGCCGCCGGTGCCTGGGCCGAGGACGCGCTATACGTCGCGGCGGACCTCGGCACGGCCGCGGGTGCCGCCAGGCTGGCCGACCAGGCCCTGGAGCGGCTCGGCGGGATCGACATCCTGGTCGACAATCTGGGCGGCTCGTCGGCCCCGAGCGGCGGCCATGCCGTGCTCACCGACGAGCATTGGCAGGCCACGCTGGCCGCCAACCTGCTGGCCGCCGTCCGCCTCGACCGGGCCCTCCTGCCGTCCATGCTGGAGCAGGGCTCGGGCGTCATCCTGCACGTCTCCTCGATCCAGCGCCGCATGCCCCTGCATGAGGCGACGCTGGCCTATGCCGCCGCCAAGGCCGCCCTCTCGACCTACTCCAAGGGGCTCGCCAACGAGGTCGGCCCGCGGGGCGTGCGGGTCGTCGCCATTGCGCCCGGCTTCACCGAGACCGATGCGGCAACCGCGCTGATCGACCGACTGGCACTGGCGGCAGGCACCGACAGCGCTCGCGCCCGCCAGGGCCTGATGGACGCCCTGGGCGGCATCCCTCTCGGCCGGCCGAACCGGCCCGAGGAGGTGGCCGAGCTGATCGCGTTCCTCGTCTCGGACCGCGCCGCCGCGATCACCGGCGTGGAGTACGTGATCGACGGCGGCACCCTGCCGACGGTCTAGGCGGTCAGGGTGCTGCGAGCGGCACCGGGACGACCCGGAACGGCAGGTTGGGCTTCTTGTCCTTCTGGGCGGGGTCGAACAGGAGGCCGAGTTGGCCTTCCGCGACCCAGGCCGTGTCGCCCACCTGCGTGACCGACACCGGCGTGACGAACCCGTCGGCGAGCGTCCGGATTTCCGCCTTGTCGCCGTCGACGGTGACGAGATCGAGCGTGCCGCCGCCCTCGATCAGCAGAAACCGGTTCCCGTCGAGCAGCCGGATGGCGTCGGGCAGGGTCAGGGCACGCGACGGCACGAGCGGCGTCACCTCGCCGGCGGCGCCGTCCGGCCCGACCGCCACCCGGAACAGCTCGCCCTTGCCGAAGGTGGTGAGATAGAGGGCGCCGTCGCTGCCGAACACCAGGCCGTCGACACCCGCTCCGCCCGGTGCCGGCGTCAGCTTGGCGTCCGCCGTCCAGACCTCGAAGCTGGTGCCGTCGGGGGTGAGACGGAGCACCTGCGAGGCCACGACGTCGGAGGCATAGACTCGGCCGTCCGGGCCGACGGCGATGTCGTTGCAGAAAGGGTGCTCGCCCGGCAGGGCGGCACTGCTCTTGAGCGCGCCGGTCGCGAGGTCGAAGCCCTTCAGCGTGCTGCCCGGGGCGTCGCCGGGGCTGGGGATGCCGAACCCCGAGACGTCGTTCGAGCAGGCCCAGAGCGTGCCCGAGCCCTCGTCCGCCAGGACCCCGAAGATCGAGCGCGTGCCGTGGGCCGCCGGCGCGAGCCACGGCTCCGCCGTCGCGGCGCCCGGCGCCACCCGCTGGATGCCGCCGTCGACAATGCTGCCCACATAGAGCGTGCCGTCGCTGGTCGACGTCAGGCTCTCCGGAAACACCTTCTCTCCCGGGATGGCGACCTCGGCCGGCGCCGCCTGCGCGCTGCTGACGGCGGCGGCGACGAAGGCCAGGGCCAGCGCTCTGCCCGTGATTCGACCCTTGTCCATGCTGTATTCCTCCCTGGATTGTTGTTGGCGGCGGCACTGGCGCCGGATCGCGGCGCGCCGTATATCTCGCCGGCGCACCGTACTGTCTACACCATGAAGGGACCCTGGAGCTCCGTCGCGCGCTAAAAGCGGGGGGCAGCCGGGCAATCAGCACATGCCGACCGCCAACGAGATCCGCACGACCTTCCTGGAATATTTCCACCGGCACGGGCACGAGATCGTCAGCTCGTCGCCGCTGGTCCCGCACAACGACCCGACGCTGCTGTTCACCAACGCCGGCATGGTGCAGTTCAAGAACGTGTTCACGGGCGTCGAGCAGCGCCCCTATAACCGCGCGACGACGTCGCAGAAGTGCGTGCGCGCGGGCGGCAAGCACAACGATCTCGACAATGTCGGCTACACCGCGCGGCATCACACCTTCTTTGAGATGCTGGGCAATTTCAGCTTCGGCGACTACTTCAAGCCCTTGGCGATCGAGCTCGCCTGGAACCTGATCACCAAGGAGTACGGCCTGCCCAAGGACCGGCTCCTGGTCACGGTCTATGCCGAGGACGACGAGGCGTTCGACCTGTGGCGCAAGATCGCCGGGCTCGACGAGCGGCGGATCATCCGCATCGCCACATCCGACAATTTCTGGGCCATGGGCGATACCGGCCCGTGCGGCCCGTGTTCGGAGATCTTCTACGACCACGGCGAGCACATCCCCGGTGGTCCTCCCGGCAGCCCGGACGAGGACGGCGACCGCTGGGTCGAGATCTGGAACCTCGTCTTCATGCAGTACGAGCAGGTCGACAAGGCGACCCGCCTCGCGCTGCCGAAGCCCTCGATCGACACCGGCATGGGGCTCGAGCGCATCGCCGCCGTGCTGCAGGGCAAGACCGACAATTACGATATCGACGTGTTTGAGGCGCTGATCGGGGCCTCGGCGGCGCTGGTCGGTGCCCAGGCCGTCGGTGCCAGCCGCCCGTCGCACAAGGTCATCGCCGACCACCTGCGTTGCAGCGCCTTCCTCATCGCCGACGGCGTCATGCCGGCCAACGAGGGGCGCGGCTACGTGCTGCGCCGGATCATGCGCCGCGGCATGCGCCACGCGCAGCTCCTGGGCGCCCGCGACCCGCTGCTGTGGCGGATGGTGCCGACCCTGCTCGACCAGATGGGCAAGGCGTTCCCCGAGCTGGTCCGCGCCGAGGCGCTGATCACCGAGGTGCTGAAGCTCGAGGAGACGAGCTTCCGGCGCACGCTGGAGCGCGGCCTGAAGCTGCTGGAGGAGGAGACGGGCCGGCTGCCGGAGGGCGCGCCGCTTGCCGGTGACGTCGCCTTCAAGCTCTACGACACGTTCGGCTTCCCGCTCGACCTGACCCAGGACGCGCTCCGCGCCCAGGGACGGACGGTCGACGGCGACGGGTTCAATCAGGCCATGGCCGCCCAGCGCGCCGCCGCCCGCGCCGCCTGGAAGGGCTCGGGCGACGCCGCGGTGCAGCCGATCTGGTTCGACCTGCGCGAGAGCCTGGGGGCCACCGAGTTCCTGGGCTACGCCACGACCCAGGCCGAGGGCGTCGTCACCGCCCTGGTGGTCGACGGCCAGGCGGTCGACCGGGTCGAGGCCGGACCGGTCATGGTCGTGACCAACCAGACCCCGTTCTACGGCGAATCGGGCGGCCAGATCGGCGATACCGGCACGATACGTGCCGGCGACGCCGTGGTGACTGTGACCGACACGCAAAAGCGGCTGGGAGACCTCTGGGTCCATGTCGGCACGCTCGAGGGCGGTTCGCTCGCGGTCGGCGATGCGGTCGAGCTCACGGTCGACGTCGCCCGCCGCGACCGCATCCGCCGGGCGCATTCGGCCACCCACCTGCTGCACGCGGCGCTGCGCCGCCATCTCGGCGCCCACGTGGCGCAGAAGGGCTCGCTCGTGGCCCCGGACCGGCTGCGCTTCGACTTCAGCCAGCCGCGGCCGATGACGACGGCCGAGACGCGCGCGGTCGAGGCCGAGGTCAACGAGTTCCTGCGCCAGAACGACGAGGCGAGCGTGCGCATCATGGCCCGCGACGAGGCCATCGGGGCCGGTGCCATGGCCCTGTTCGGCGAGAAATACGGCGACGAGGTGCGGGTCGTCTCGATGGGGCGGGGCGATGCCGGGAAGACCTATTCGGTCGAGCTCTGCGGCGGCACCCACGTCCGCCGGACCGGCGACATCGCGC
Organism: Geminicoccaceae bacterium; assembly: GCA_030824835.1. Lineage (GTDB taxonomy): Bacteria > Pseudomonadota > Alphaproteobacteria > Geminicoccales > Geminicoccaceae > Benzoatithermus. The sequence continues at coordinate 14,014 of JAPJRA010000032.1, forward strand.
AGTTCCGCATCACCGGCGAGAGTGCGGTGGCGGCCGGCATCCGCCGCATCGAGGCCGTGACCGGCGAGCTTGCCTTCGAGGAGAGCGCACGCGAGCACGATCTGCTGCTGGGCCTGGCGCAGAGCCTGAAGGTCTCGCCGGCCGAGCTGCCGGAGCGGCTGGAAGCACTGCTCGACGAGCGCCGGCGGCTGGAGCGCGAGGCCACCGACCTGCGCCGCAAGCTCGCCATGGGCGGTGGTGGCGGTGGCGGCGGCGACGCTTTCAAGCAGGTGGGGGCGATCCGCTTCGCCGCCCGCAGGCTCGAGGGCGTGCCGGCCAAGGAGCTGCGCGGCACCGCCGACGCGATCAAGAAGGAGCTGGGCTCGGGCGTGGTGGCGCTGGTCAGCGTCACCGACGGCAAGGCCGCGGTGGTGGTCAGCGTCACGCCGGATCTCGCCGGCACGGTCGACGCCGTGGCGCTGGTCCGCCGTGGCGTCGAGGCGGTCGGTGGTGCCGGTGGCGGCGGTCGTCCGGACTTCGCCCAAGGTGGTGGCCCCGGCGGCGCCCAGGCTGCCGAGGCGCTGGCGGCCATCGAAGCCGGCTTGGTCGCGTAGCCGATGCTCTACCCCTGGGTCGATTGGCATCGGGCGTCCGTGACCGCCTGGCTCAAGGCGGCTCGGCTGGCGGCGTCGGTGATGCCGTTGGCGCAGGTCC
>JAPJRA010000033.1:0-5806 GCA_030824835.1 Geminicoccaceae bacterium
GCCTGCGCCTCTTTCCAGCCACCGAACTTGTCGATGCCGAACAACTCGACCTTGGGGAAGCGAGCAATGTCTTCGGCAGCGGCCAATTCAGGCTTCACCGGCCGATAGTAGTGCTTGGCGGCCAGCTTTTGGCCCTCGGGCGAGTACAGGTACTGGAGATACGCCTCCGCGACCTTCCGGGTACCCTTGGCGTCGACATTGCCATCGACCACCGCAACCGGCGGCTCGGCCAGGATGCTTTCGCTCGGTACGACAATCTCGAACTTGTCGGCGCCAAACTCATTCTGGACCAGAAATGCCTCGTTCTCCCACGCGAGGAGGACGTCGCCGAGCCCGCGCTGGGCGAAGGTCGTGGTGGAGCCGCGGGCGCCGGTGTCGAGCACGGGGACGTTGCGGAACAGGTCGCCGAGATAAACCCTGGCCTTCCCCTCATCGCCACCGAAGTGGTCCAGCGCCCAGCCATAGGCGGCAAGATAGTTCCAGCGGGCACCGCCCGATGTCTTCGGGTTTGGCGTTATCACCGCGACGCCGGGCTTGGTGAGATCGTCCCAGTCCCTGATGCTCTTCGGGTTGCCTTTGTGGACGAGAAACACGATGGTCGACGTGTATGGCGAGCTGCTGTCGGGGAGGCGCGTCTGCCAGTCCTTGGGCAGCTTGTCGCTCTTGTCCGCGATCGCGTCGATGTCGGCCGCCAGTGCCAAAGTCACGACATCAGCATCGAGCCCGTCGATCACCGCGCGTGCCTGCTTGCCGGAGCCGCCATGCGACTGCTGGATGGTCACGGTTTCGCCGGTCTCGGCCTTCCAATGCGCGACGAATGCCTTGTTGTAATCCTGGTAAAGTTCGCGGGTTGGGTCGTACGACACGTTCAGCAATGTCGTGTCGGCCGAGGCGGGTACACTCCAGAGCAATGTCGCCAACGCGGTGGCGGCGAGCGCGGAGCGACGATGAAGTCGGACCATGTGACTCTCCTTAGGCCTTAGGCTCTGTCAGAAACATAATATCTATAGAATGTATAGTGTTTAATGCAAAAACAGTAGCTTACGCTACCGTCGCCAACAGATGGTCATCAAGCTTGCCACCCAGTGCATCCGCCAAGGTGGTACGGTCGAGAATTTCCGACATTGCGTCACGCACCGTGCGCATCACCTTGCGGATGGCGCAGGTTCGCTCGTCGCTGCAATCCGCACACTTACGGTAGCCAGTGATGCTAGCGCAGGGCAGCGGCGCAATCGGCCCATCCATAGCGCGAATCACCTGTCCGAATGTAATCGTGTCAGCTGGCCGGGCCAAGCAGTAGCCGCCGCTGCGCCCGCGCTGGCTGTGCGCGAAACCATGCCGCTTGAGTTCGACGAGGATCAGCTCAAGGAACTTCTTCGGTACATTCTGGCGGTCGGCGACCTCCTGAATAAGCACCAGCTCGTCGCCAGAAGCCTCGGCGAGCATCAACAGCGCCCGCAACGCGTACTTAGCTTTTTGCGATAACATGCATCTTCTCTATTAGGTCCATGGAGATTACCCGTGTGCTGGATGCTGTCAAGGTCTTCTGGCGAATCTGGTTGCGCCGGCGTATCGGAAGGCAGTTGGAAGCAGCGCTACGGCCCTCGCAATGACACCACGATCGATGGCACATGCACTTTGGATTTCCATGCTCGCCGCCACGCCGGCTCAGGCACGGGATCCGCTTCTGTTGCTGCAAACGCTGCTTCCGGATGAAGTTGGAACAGCCTCCTTGCTGATTGATCGTGACCGGGTGCTGCTCGTCCGTGGCCAGCAGGCCAGGGGCACTGCTCAGACGGTAGAGGTGACACTGACGGTGCAGCCGCCGGCGACGGTCGAAATACGTTGCATCGATCAGGCGGCAGCCCGGCAGCTGATCGATGCGTTGCGGTTGGGTGGCCCGGCGACATTGGATGTCTCCGGCAGGTGCCGCCTGTGAACTCACGAGAGCCTAAAGCTCATCCTCGAGCCGCTCGCACAGTGTTTCCAGTATCTTGACCCGTGCCCATTGCTTGTCTTCGGCTTCGACCAGATGCCATGGCGCGTAGGTCGTACTGGTATGGTCGATCATCTGGCCGATGGCTTCATGATACTGGTCCCACTTTCCACGATTGCGCCAATCATCGGCAGTGAGTTTATACTGCTTGTACGCGACTTCCTCGCGTGCCTCAAACCGACGTAGCTGCTCCTTCTCGCTTATCGCCAGCCAGAACTTGACCACGACAATGCCGTCCGTGGTCAGTTCCTCCTCGAAATCGTTGATCTCGCCATAGGCGCGGCGCCACTCACCCTCGGTAGCGAGTCCTTCGACGCGCTCGACGAGGACCCGTCCGTACCAAGATCGATCGAACAGCGCCACGTGCCCACGTCGCGGAACGTGCCGCCAGAACCGCCAAAGATACGGCCGCGCCCCTTCCTCATCGGTGGGTGCGGCGATCGGATGGGCTCGATACAGCCGCGGATCGAGGGCTATCGTGATGCGGCGGATCGCGCCACCTTTGCCCGCGGCATCGTGACCTTCGAAGGCCGCCACCAGAGCACGATTTCGGAAGGCTTTGCCCTGCACCAATTCCAGTAGTCTGATCTGCGCGGCGTCGAGCCGTTCCTTGTAGGCCTTGTCGTCGAGGGCGAGCGAGAGATCGAGCGCGTCCAGGGCATTGCGCCTGTCGATATTTGGGATCACCGCCAGCGCCGGTGTCGGTGCCGTCGCGGGCGGGCCGGCGAGACGCCGCCTTAGCGTCTCCAGGATCGTGCGGCCAAAGGTCAGGTCGCGATATTCGGGATCGTCGCAGGGTAACACAGTCCACGGCGCCACGTCTGTGCTGGTCCGACGCACGAACTCCTCGACGATCGGTCGCATGGCCTTTCGGTGCCGGACGTCGGCCCATTCCTCCATCGCCCGACTTGCTCCTCCAGTGCGTTTGGCAAACGCGTCGAGCCGCCGTTTTTGCTCCTTGGCGGACAGCACGAGGAGGAACTTCAGCAGGATCGTGTCCTCGCTGGCCAACATCGCCTCGAAACGATTGATCGACGCCAGGTCGCGCTCGAACCGGCCCTTGCCGATCTGGTCCTCGACATGGCGGCACAATGGATCAGAATACCAGGACCCGAACACGATGTTGATCCGGCCCTTTGGTGGCAGGTCCCGCCAGTAGCGCCACATCGGCGGGCGGGACCGCTCGGCCTCATCCGGCTCGCCATACGCTTCCACTCGGACATGGCGAGGATCGAACCACTCCAGCAAATGGTGGATCACCTGGCCTTTGCCGGCGCCGTCCATGCCCGTGATCAGGATGACTACGGAGAACGGCTTCTTCTCGATCAGGGCCATCTGCGCCTCGAGCAGCGCCGTGCGCAGCAACGGCTCCTCGCGGCGGTAGGTCTCCTTGTCGAGCTTGTGCTCGATAAGCGCCGATTCGAACATGGCCCGGTCCCCGAGCTGATGTACAGCCGCCAACCGATCTGTCGGGACAGGCTGGCCCTGCTGGGCAGTCCGGCATAGTCTGCCCGATTGCCAATCACAACCGTGCGTGGATTCCCTCGATGAGCCGAGCCTTCGTCAAAGACGATGATCAAAGTGGCGGAGCGGTGGAGCTGCCCGATCGCCCCATCAGCGCCGGCCCCAACTTGGTCACGTCTCGGGGGCTGCGCGAGATCGAGCGCAAGGTCGACGAGCATCGGCTCGAGCTCGCCGAGGCAACCGCCGCCGGACGCTCCGAGGCCGCTGCGCGGGCTGGCCGCGAGCTTCGCTATTGGTCGGCGCGCCACGCCACGGCGCAGCTCGCTGAACCGCCTGCCGACGCGGGAGCGGTAGTGTTCGGCGTGGCTGTCACCGGCAGACACGATAATGGTCGCGTGATGCGTCTGCGTATCGTAGGTGAGGACGAAGCCGATCCGGCGCAGGGTCGTATCGCCTGGACCGCACCGGTGGCCCAAGCCCTCATGGGCGGCGAGCCTGGCGACGTGCGCGACCTGCCCACCGGCACGGTCGAGATCGTGGCGATCGACTCCATGCCCGAACCGGTGGATTGATGGTGGCGGCCGTGAGATCCTCGCAGGACGGCATCAGGTGGGGAGACGCGCTCATGACGGATCTGCAGCCGGGCATCACGCCCGCAGGCGAGGGGCACGACGACGTCGGCTGGAACGTGTTGGGGCACCGCTATCTGCTCAAGGCCGAATCGACAGCGACATTCTGTTTTGAGACGCTGGACCCACCCGGCACCTTCGTCCCGCTGCACATCCATCCGCATCAGGACGAGTTCATCTTCATGCTTGAGGGTGTCATGGATCTGCAGCTGGGCGAGGCCAAGCTGCAGGCCCATGCGGGCGATCTGGTCCGGATGCCACGGGGCGTGCCCCATTCTTACGCCAACAATCAGTCCCAAGCTGCTCGCGCGCTGTTTTGGGTCTCGCCCGCGGGGCGCCTACGCGAGCTGTTCGATCGCCTGCACGACTTGACCGACATCGGCGAGGTGATCCGCCACTCGGCCGAATGCGACGTGGACTTTCTACCGCCGGCCTGAACGTCAGCGTCGGTCGCGGTTGGCCACGGCAACGCCGACGACGGTGACCACCATGCCGGCAATCTCGACTGGCCCCAGTCGTTCCCCGAATAGCGCCCATGCGATCAGGGCCGTCGTCGGCGGGACCAGAAAGAACAGGCTGGCCACCTGCGCAGCGGCTCCACGGCGCAGGAGCACGTAGAAGAGGCTGATTGCTCCCAGGGACAGCACGAGGACGAGCCACAGGAGCGCGAAGATGAGCTCAGGCGTCCAATCGATGTGCCGGGTTTCAAATAGCAGCGCGCCCACCCAGCAGGCGGCGGCCGCCGCGGCAAACTGGACGAGGTTGCCGGTGCGCAGGTCCTGCCCTGTGCAAAAGCGCTTCTGGTAGAGCGTGCCAACGGTGATTCCGGCGAGTGCTAGGATGCAAGCCGAGACAGCTGCAGCCTCTCCACTTCCCACACCGAGCTTGCGGCCCAGAACCAGTGCTACACCCAGGAGCCCAAGGGCGAGGCCAATCCAGCCGCGTGGACCGACCCGCTCATGGAGAAACAGCGGGGCTGCGGCAGCGACCAGCAGCGGTTGCAGGCAGACTATCAACGCCGAAAGCCCAGCCTCTAGCCCGAGGCGGATCGCAACGAACACGCCGCCAAGATAGACGCCGTGCATCAAGCAGCCCGAAATGGCCAGATGACCCCAGTCGGCCGGACCTCGGGGCCAGGGGGCTCGCCAGAGCAGTGCTGCCAGACCCAGCAGCAGCGCCGTCAGAGCGAAGCGCAGAGCCAGGAACGTCATGGGCTCGGCATGTGGCATGCCAAGTCGGGCACCGATGAAGCCGGTGCTCCACAACAACACGAACAGACTGGGCGTGAGACGCAGCCAGAGAGTCTTCAAGTCTGTTGGCCAGTTGGCAGCTCTATTCCGGGAGCGGCGCGAACAAGGCCTCAATGTCGTCTTCGGTGAAGCTCAGGCCAGCGGCGGTGCCGGACAGCACACTGTCGACCAGGGCCTGCTTCTTGCCCTGCAGCTCGACCATCTTCTCTTCCACGGTGCCGGATGCGATCAGCTTGTAGACGAAGACGGTCTTGTCCTGGCCGATGCGGTGGGCGCGGTCGGTTGCTTGATTTTCCACCGCCGGATTCCACCACGGATCGTAGTGGATCACGGTATCGGCCTTGGTCAGCGTGAGCCCGGTGCCGCCGGCTTTGAGGCTGATCAGGAACACCGGTACCTCGCCGGCCTGGAAGCGAGCAACCGGAGTCTCACGGTCCTTCGTTTGGCCGGTCAGCTTAAGGAAGGGG
>JAPJRA010000033.1:5816-14691 GCA_030824835.1 Geminicoccaceae bacterium
CGGGATCTGCTGGGTGGTCAGTGCCTGCTCGATTAGGTCGAGCATCTCAACGAACTGCGAGAACACGATGACGCTACGCCCCGCCTCGACCATGCTGGACAGCATGTCCATCAGCAGTTCGAACTTGGCGCTGGGTACGGCACCGCCGGCGCCTGACTTGAGCAAGCGAGGGTCGCAACAGACTTGCCGCAACTTGAGCAGTGCCTCCAGAATCGCGATGTTGCTGCGGGCGAGCCCGCGCTGCTCGATCTCATCGCGGATGCGCTTGTGCATGGAGAGCCGGACGCTCTCGTAGAGATCGCGCTGGCCCTCGCTCAAGTCGATCTCGCGGACCACCTCCTGTTTCGGTGGGAGCTCGGAAGCCACCTGCTCCTTGGTCCGGCGCAGCAGGAACGGCCGGACACGGCTGGCGAGGAGCTGCTGTCGTACGGGGTCGCCCTCTTTCTCGATCTGGTTGCGGAACACCCGGCGAAAGGTCTCGCGGTCGCCCAGAAAGCCAGGCATCAGGAAATGGTATACCGACCAGAGCTCACCCAGATGATTCTCCATTGGGGTGCCCGACAGAGCGATCCGGTGCTCGGCCTTAAGCAGGCAGGCCGTGCGGGCGAGCTTGGTCGCAGGATTTTTGATAGCCTGCGCCTCGTCGAGCACGATCATGCGGAACGTGTGCCCGAGCAGCAGGTCTCGGTCGCGCAGGAGTAGCGCGTAGCTCGTCAGCACGACGTCGTGGTCTTCGATCTCGTCGAACAACTCGCTGCGCTGGTTGCCGTGGAGGACCAAAACCTCAAGGTCGGGTGCGAATTTGCGTGCCTCGTTGCGCCAAGTCGGCACCAGGCTGGTCGGGCACACGATCAGGCACGGCTTCTTCAGCCGCCCGCCTTCCTTCTCAGCCAGGATGTGGGTCAGTGTCTGGACGGTCTTGCCCAAACCCATGTCGTCGGCCAGCACACCGGACAGGCCGAGGCTGCTGAGGAACTGCAGCCAAGCGAAGCCATCTTCCTGATATGGTCGCAAGGTGGCCTTGAGACCCTTGGGCACCACTGCCGCCGGGATCTCACTTGTGGTTGCCAGCCGCCGCGCCATATCGCGCAGCATCTCGCCGCCGTTCCACTCGAGTGCGCCGTTTGGCAGCGCGGTCTCGATTGCCGTGAGCCGGGTCATCTCTGCCCGCGACAATCGCAGGCTGCCGTCGTGGCCGATCTTTCGGCTCGCAAACAGCTCGTAGAGCGCTTCCAGCATCGCTTTCAGACGGGCCGCAGGGATCGGCAGCAGGCGGCCATCGGGTAGCGTGCCGAACACGTGGTCCTCGCCGAATTCGTCGAGCCGGCTGGGGGCAAGCTCCTCGGGCGCACGCTCGAACAGGTCGAGCAGTATGGGCAGTAGCGCCACACGCTCGCCGTCGACCTCGATGCCCAGGTCGAGGTCGAACCAGTCGATACCCGAATCGTTGATGTCAACCGACCAGGCATCGTCAGTGTCGACCACCTGGTAGGGATAGTCTTCACCGAACGTGATGCTCCAGCCTTCGCGGCTGAGTTTGGGTAGCTCCTGGTGATTGAACTCGACCCAGCGCATCGAGACGTCGTCGTCGTCCTCATCCTCCTCGAAGGTGAAGTCCTGGCGACAGCTCTCATGGGCGAAGCGCCCAAGGCCGGTAGGCCCGAGCGGTTGCAGGCCCATGGCGTTGAGCCGCTCGATCATCTGTACCTCGAACAGTGTGTCGCGCGGCAGCACCAGCAGACGGTTGTCCTTGACGTGATTCAGCTCGGCGCGGCCATCCTGCCAGCCGACCTCGGCCCCTGAGTAGTCGAAGAGCACCCGTGCCAAGGGCAGGTCGACCTCCTGCTCCTCCCGCTTCCAGCCGATACCGCGGGAGATAGTAACGCGTGGGCAGTGCAGGTGCAAAATAGGGGTCGGCCGTATCTCCAGCCGCTCGCGCTTGCGCAGCGGCTCCGGCAGCGGCAGGACGCTGCCGCTGGGCTGCAGCTTCTGCCGGACAAGACTGGCCACGGCTGCCGATACCGCGGGGGCCTTCAGCAGCAATCTGGCCACACGATGCGGTACGCTGGTCTCGATGCGACCGCAGGTGGAATTCTTGAGATCGATGTACCATGGCTCGCCGATGCCGACGACAATCGTGTCGCGCGTCGCCGGCTGCAGCTCGCAAACCACGTGTTGCTGGCCCTCGCTGTCGAAATGCCAGCCGAAGCTGCCAGCGCGAGGCACCTCATGCGACAGAGGCGGGCTCTGACCGTTGCGCCAGTGGCAACGCCCAGTCTCAAGCATTCGGCGCAAGGTGTCGCCATCACCTGCCGAGCCCAACCGTCTGGTCTGGGCATTTGGGGCACCGAGGAGGCGGCCGATCACTTGGTCGTCCATGCCGACAAAGCTGGCCGGCTCGTCGGCCACCAGGTTGGACATCGCCAGCGGATGTTCACGCCCGTACACGCCGCCTCGCAGCCGACGGGCGCGAAACGTGCTTACCGCTACCGGTTGGATCGACGCCGAATCCCGCCACACGCGTTGGGCAGGCTCAAGGACATAGAGGACACAGTCAGCACCGTCGCCGGTGCTCCCGTTCGGGGCCGAGCGCGCGCTTTGGTTGATTGCAGCGATCCACGCCTCGAGTTCCGGCTCGATTGCGGCGCCGACCTCGTCAGCGTCCGGGGCCGATGTCTCATCGAGCGCCGCCAGGAGCGTGGCTGCGGCATGCTCACATTCGCTGTAGACTAGGCAGGTGCAGGTGCTGGATAGTCGAATTCGACCGCCGCGCCCGTTGACAATATTGACACGGGTCAAAAATGGAGTGCGCCGCTCGCCTCGAACACGTCCTGTAATGGAGCGGCCGTCTCGCTCGACGTTTATCTCCACCACTGCGCTCTGTTGCCGTAAAGACTCGGCCCGTTGCCAAGTCGTCGCCGGAAACAGGCGCTCAAGATCTGTTCGCGTGAAAGCAAGCATTGGGCGTAGTTTTACTTCTTCAGTTGCTTATTTGTCGACACCGCCTGACACGTCCAGCACGGCCGAGGCGTTCCAGGGCCAAAGGTCCATAGCATACCGAGCTAGGTTGTCAGGTCGCTTACCCGTTCACCGCCGCAGCCAGCATCTGCGGCAACGATAGGACAAACTAAAACGCATACACGACAAAGCGCGGTTTTTGGCAACTACCAACATGACAACAAAGCGAACGGAAATGTCCCTTCGTTACCGATATGCCTCCAATAGGACCGTGGATGCGTCAACTGGTCACAGCTGCGGATCGGAACCTATCGCCGTTTGGGCCCTAGGTAGGATCAGAATCGCGGCGAGGCCGCCCAACCCCGATCGCCTTAAATGCACATTTCCGCCGTAGATTTCGGCCAGATCGCGGGCAATTGCGAGACCCAATCCGCTGCCTGGGACGCGCTCGTCGAGACGGGCGCCACGCTGGAACAGAGCCTCTGCCCGTGTGTCGGGGAGACCTGGTCCGTCGTCCTCGACTGTAATCTCCAATTGTTGGTCGAGCGTGCGCACCGTCACTTGCACCTTGGTGCGTCCCCATTTGCAGGCGTTGTCGAGCAGATTCCCCAGCATCTCGTCCAGGTCGGCAACATCTCCGGCAAAATATCCATCCGGTGGCAGGACGGTTGCGATGAGGACGCCATGCTCTGCTGCCAACGGCCCCAGGACACGCACTAGGGATGCGACGCTGTCCGCTACCGCCACGCCAGGCCCGCGGATCTGTGCGCGGCTCTGCGCGCGTGCCCGCGCAAGCTGGTGCTCGATCAGCGTCTGCATCCGCAATACTGATACTCGGATACGAGCACCCCGCAGGGGATCCCTCACTTGGTCCGCTTCCAGCAGAAGAAGCTGTAGCGACGTCTTCAGGCCGTGCGCGAGGTCGCCGGCCTGGGCACGGGCCCGCTGCACCAGCCGTTCCTGTCTTGCCAACAGGTCGTTCAGCTCATCCACTAGTAGACGTACCTCGCGGGGGAAATCCCCTTCGAGTCGGTCCGAAACGCCCGATCTGACTCGCGTCAGCGCTCGTCCCAATCGCGCTAGCGGCATCAAGCCGATCGCCACCTGCACGGCCGAGGCCGCGATAAGCCCTGTCGCCAGCACGGATAGGGCCAAGCCCAGCAGCCGATCGAACCTGCCGGTCACCGTCGCGATATCGCTCAGGGACAGGGCCACCGCGACGCGGATCGGCCTGTCGGGAGCGTCGTGAAACCGTACGGCCCGCTCGACCACCAGGAGTCTGCCGATGGTCGGGGCGTCGGACACATGGCGATGCAGCCTGCCGAGTGTGGGCGGTGCGTCCTCAAGCGTCAGCGCTTGGTCCCAAAGCGAGCGTGAGCGCAGGGGCAGCTGACCGGTGGGTTCGACCTGCCAATATCGCCCGCCGTACGGAGCCTGGAAGCGCGGATCGCTGGGCTCCGCGCTAAGGCGAAGCTGGCGTTGAGCGTCGAACTGCAGTAGCGATGTCAGTTGGTTGAGGTGATTGACGAGTTCGGTGTCATACTGAGCCCGGACCTGATCGCGAAACAGGGCGGCCAGAATCAACCCCGTCACCGCCACTGCAACGACGATCAGCACCGCCGCACTCAGAAGCAGACGCAGCCGCAACGAGCGGCTTTGCTTCACGATGGCTGGTCCAATCGGTAGCCAAGGCCGCGTACCGTCCTGATCGTGTCGCGGCCGAGCTTCCTGCGCAGCCGCCCGATCATAACCTCGATGGTGTTGGAATCGCGATCGAAGTCCTGCGCGTAGACATGCTCGGTAAGTTCGGCTTGGGAAGCAACGTGTCCTGGACGGTGCATCATGTAGGCCAGGATTCGATATTCGAGCGCGGTCAAGGTTACCGGGGCACCATCCATCAGCACGCGCGCGCTGCGTGGGTCGAGTTCCAGCGATCCCTGCCGCAGAATCGGATCGGCATGGCCTCCGATCCGTCGAAGGAGAGCGCGTAGGCGCGCAAGCAACTCCTCCGTGGCGAAGGGCTTGGCCAGATAGTCGTCGGCGCCGCTGTCGATCCCTTCGACCTTCTCGCGCCAGCTGCCACGGGCAGTCAGGATCAGCACCGGGAAGCGATGCCCGGCAGATCGCCAAGCGCGTAGCACGGTCAGACCATCTTGAGCAGGCAAACCCAGGTCGAGAATGACAACGTCATAGGGCTCGGTTTCACCTAGGAACTGGGCCTCCTCACCATCGCCGGTCCAGTCGACGGCATAGCCGGCGAGTTCGAGCGCACGCCGCAAGTGCTCGGCGATACCGGGTTCGTCCTCGGCGAGGAGCACGCGCATGGATCAGTGCTCCGGCTCATCGGGGTAGTCCTCGTCCGGCAACAGGGCCTTAGTCGCCGCATCGAGATAGTGTGTGGAGATCACTCCGTCTGAGCTGAGGCTTTCCACCTCGTATACCCAGCGCCCGTTGCGGCGCTCAAGCTCGATCTCGAGGATCTGTTCGGAGCCGAGGGATCGGGCAGCATCGAGAATTTCCCCAAGCGGAACAATCTGGCCCCGCTCGAGAGCGCTGCGCGCGCGATCCTGACTGTCCTCGGCGGAAGCGCTCAGGGGAAAGGCGAGCCAAACGGCCAAAATCCATGGGAGCGGACGCAATGGGAGGTGATCCCGAGGCAGGTTACAGATTAATCTATCATCATGGCATGGCGAAGCTGAACGCTACCTGAACGAAACGCCCGACAACCGCTCCGCCTTAGCCGCCTGATGCCCGCAGCGCTTCACGCTGCGAATCCAGTTTACTTCTCCAATTCATATACAAGACTTCGGATGTATTTACCATTAACCTGTCGCGGAAGATTAACCTAAGGTTGAGCGAGGGTTGATTCCTTACTTCGGTTCGTTCAGCCCGCGTAGCCCTGGGCCTGCAGGAAGTCCCGGACCGCATCGCTGTCGACAGACCAACCGAAGAGGGCGCTGAGAAGATATAGTAGAGCTGCCATATCCCAGCGCGTGAGGTGGGGTGCCCAGACGCTTTCACGCAGAATAGTGGCGGTGAGCGAGACCGCCAGTGCACCAACACCGAGCATGGCGCTGAAGGTGGCGCCGAACAGCTCCGGAGGCCCGACCAGCGCCAGGATCAATGCCAAGCCAATGAGCCAAGCCAACCGGGCGAGAGCAGCACGGTCGGCAGTTGGACCGTCGGGATGAGGGTTCGGCGGATAAGGCTGGCGCATAACAGGGAAGTGGGGTGACCGAGGGTCTGATCAACATCTGCGGCGGCTGGCGTCACGCAGGTTTGAAGCCCGTCAGCTGGCGCTGGCAGCATGCAGGAACCCCACCGCGGGTGGCCTGCCCGGCAGATCCAATCGGGAAACTCGTGGGGAGGCTTGAGCGACGACCCGGCCGGCGCGCAGCACAAACAGGCGGGCGGCCTTGAGCCTGACCGCTTCGACGGCATCCGTGGCTTCGAGCACGACAAGGTCGGCACGACAACCCGGCTCCACGCCATAGCCTTCGAGGCCCATGATGGCCGCCGGCTGCGAGGTCACAGATTGGAAACAGCCGCGCACCGCCTCCAGGCTGGTGAGCTGGCCCACATGTACTGCCATGTGGGCGACATCCAGCATGTCGCCCGAGCCTAGAGAGTACCAAGGGTCCATAACGCAGTCGTGGCCGAAGGCGACGGTGACGCCAGCGGCCTTCAGCTCGGCTACGCGGGTCATGCCGCGTCGCTTGGGATAAGTATCGTGGCGCCCTTGCAGCGTGATGTTGATCAGCGGGTTCGCGATGGCTGCCAGCTCGGCTTCGGCGATCAGCGGGATCAGCTTGCTGACATAGTAGTTGTCCATGCTGTGCATCGAGGTCAGATGCGAGCCCGCCGCCCGACCATTCAATCCCAGGCGCAGCGTCTCGGCGGCAAGTGTCTCGACATGGCGTGACAGCGGGTCGTCGGTCTCGTCGCAATGCATGTCCACCATCAGTCCGCGTTCCGCTGCGAGCTCGCACAGCTCGACCACCGAACGCCGGCCGTCTGCCATGGTGCGCTCAAAATGCGGGATGCCGCCGACCACGTCGACACCCAGCTCGAGTGCCCGCAGCAGGTTGGCGCGTGCCCCCGGTACTCGGTAGAGACCGTCCTGCGGAAACGCTACCAGCTGCAGCTGCAGGTAGGGGGCGACCCGCTGCTTGACCTCGAGCAGCCCCTGCACCCCAATCAGGCGGTCGTCGCAGACGTCGACGTGGCTGCGTATGGCGCCGATCCCCTGCGCCACCGCCATGTCGCAGTAGGCCATGGCCCGCTCGATCACCGCCTCGACGGTGAGCTGGGCCTTCAGCTCATTCCAAAGCTGGATGCCCTCGAGCAGGGTGCCGGATCGGTTCAGCCGGGGAAGGCCCAGCGACAGGGTGGCATCCATGTGGAAATGGCAGTCGACGAAGGGCGGGCTGACGAGTCGACCGGAGACATCGAGCTCATCGCGGCCACGGGCGTCGATCGCCGGGCCGACGGCTTGGATCACACCGTCGGTGATCACGATATCCTGACCCTGGCGGCCGTCGGGAAGGTTGGCACCGCGCAGGATGAGATCGGGCTGCATTGGCGTCTCCCGGAAGGACTCAGCGTGGTACCGATGGCAATGGCGCCATCGTCTCCTATGGCAGCGTGGTCAACGTTGGCCCTTGAGATAGGGCCGCATAAGGGCCTGTGGATAGCCTGCGTGCCGGGCGACCAGCACCAGCGCAAGGATGCTGAGCACATAAGGCATCATCAGGAATAGCTGGTAGGGGACGGCCCCACCCACGACTTGCTGCAGCCTGATCTGGAAGGCATCGAAGGCACCGAACAGGATGGCACCCAACAACGCCTTACCGGGGCGCCATGAGGCGAATATCACAAGTGCGATGCAGATCCAGCCCCGGCCGTTGACCATGCCGAAGAAGAACGCATTGAACGCCGAGAGGGTGAGAAAGGCGCCACCGATGGCCATGAGGCCGCTTCCGGCCATGACGGCACCCAGGCGCAGGGCATACACACTCAGTCCTTGGGCCTCGACCGCAGCCGGATTTTCGCCGACCGCGCGCAGCGCCAGACCCAGCGGTGTTCGGTAGAGTATCCAGGCCAGCAGTGGCACGGTCGCCAGCGCCAGGAGCGTCAAGGCCGTCTGCTGCGCCAGAACTGGCCCGACCCATGGCAGCGCGGCAAGCCAAGTGTCGGCAAGGGTAGGGAAAGGCTCAACTCGTGGCGGGGTGGCTACATTGGGTAGCAGTACGCGGTAGGTGAAGTAGGCGACGCTTGTGCTGAGCAGGGTCACGCCAATGCCGGTAACGTGTTGGGACAGGCCGAGCGGAATCGTGAACAAGCCGAGCAGCAGCCCCATGGCCATGCCAGCTATGGCCGCCAACGCCACGCCTGTCGATAAATCAGCACCTTGATACACCGCGAGCCAGCCGACCATGGCGCCCAGCGTCATGATTCCTTCGATGCCAAGATTAAGCACCCCGGCCCGTTCGCAGATCAACTCGCCGAGCGTGGCAAAGATCAGCGGCGTGGCGATGCGCAGGGCGGCAGCCCAGAAGCTCGCCTGCAGCAATATGTCGAGCGCCTCGGTCATCGCCGCAGCCGGTAGCGGGTGACCAGGCCGGCCAGCAGCATGGTGAGCAGCGACAACGCCACGACGAGGTCGGCGATGTAGCTGGGTACACCGGCGGTTCGGCTCATGCTGTCGGCACCTACGAACACGGCAGCAATGAACGTTGCGGCAAGAACCACGCCCAGAGGGTTCAGCTGGGCTAGCATGGCCACGACAATGCCGGTGTAGCCGAAGCCGGGTGACAGATCCTGGGTGAGGTACCCCTTCAGTCCGGTCACCTCGCCGGCACCGGCGAGGCCGGCCAGCGCACCTGAAATCAGGCCTGCCCGCAGCAGGGTGCCAGTG
>JAPJRA010000770.1 GCA_030824835.1 Geminicoccaceae bacterium
TGCTGGATGCGGCCCTCGTTGAACACGGCCACCCGGTCGGACATGGTCAGTGCCTCGCCCTGGTCGTGGGTTACGTAGACGACCGTCAGGCCCAGACGCTCGTGCAGGTGCTTGATCTCGTACTGCATGGTCTCGCGCAGCTGCTTGTCCAGCGCGCCCAGTGGCTCGTCCATCAGCACGAGCTTCGGCGCGAACACCAGCGCCCGGGCCAGCGCCACCCGCTGCTGCTGGCCGCCCGACATCCGCGCCGGGCGGCGGTTGGCGAGGTGACCGAGCTGCACCATGTCCAGCGCCTGCTTGACGCGGCTCTCCACCTCGGCCTTGGGGATCTTGCGCACCTGCAAGGGGAAGGCGACGTTCTCGCCAACCGACATGTGCGGGAACAGGGCATAGTTCTGGAACACCATGCCGATGTTGCGCCGGTAGGGCGGGACGTCGTTGAGCGGCTGCCCGTCGAGGAAGATCTGGCCATGCGTCGCCGATTCAAAGCCGGCCAGCATCATCAGGCAGGTGGTCTTGCCGGAGCCAGACGGGCCCAGCATGGTCAGGAATTCCCCACGCGCGATGTCGAGGTCGAGACTTTTCACGACCAGCGTCTCGCCGTCATAGGTCTTCTGGACGTCCGCAAACCGGACGAAGGCATCGGACATGCTCAGCGGCGTCTTCCTTGCTGCGGTCCTGCGAGCTCCGACTTTTCGCGCCAAGCGGGCCCGACCGGTTTCTGTCGCGCGACTGCCATGGTGTTGTCCCTCGCGCCAGCCGCCGACGCAAGAGCCATGCCGGACGTCGCCCACCATACCGCGCAGGCACAAAAAAGCCCGGCCGGCATCGCTGCCGGCCGGGCTCGCCCATCGGGTGACGGGGAGGTCTATTCCTCGCGCGCGCCGAAGAGATGCAGCAGCATCTGGAACAGGTTGATGAAGCTCAAGTACAGCGACAGGGCGCCGAACACGGCGAGCTTGCTGTTGGCCTCGACACCGGCGTTCTCGGCGTAGGTCTCCTTGATCGTCTGCGTGTCGTAGGCGGCAAGGCCGGTGAACACGATGACGCCGATCACCGAGATCGCGAACTGGACCGCGCTCGAGCCGATGAAGATGTTGACCAGGCTCGCGATCACGATGCCGATCAGGCCCATGAACAGGAACGAGCCCATCTTGGTCAGGTCGGCCTTGGTCGTGTAGCCGTAGAGGCTGGCCGCCCCGAACATGCCGGCGGTGATGAAGAACACCCGCGCGATGCTGGCCCCGGTGAAGACCAGGAAGATCGAGGCCATCGACAGCCCCATCACGCCGCAGAAGATCCAGAAGGTGAGCTGCGCGGTGCTCGCCGACATGGACTGGATCTTGAACGAGAAGAAGAACACGAATGCCAGCGGCGCCAGCATCACCACCCACTTCAGCGGGCTGCCGAAGATCGGCGTGTAAAGTGCGGGCGTGGTGCCCACGACGTAGGCAACGACGCCGGTGAGTGCCAGGCCGATCATCATGTAGTTGTAGACCTGCAGCATGTGGCGCCGCAGGCCTTCGTCGAACTCGGCCTGACTGGCCCAGCCCGACGTGGCATAGCGGTTGAGATAGGGTTCAGCCATCGGTAGCTCCCTTGAATGGTGATAAGATGTCGAAGCTGCGCCACGGGCGCGGGGCCGCGTGGTCGGCGATATCCAGGAGCCGGGCATCGGACAGGGCGCCCGTGAGCGCGTAGGCGAACGGCCCGGCCTGCCAGTACGCGGCGGCCTCGCCGGCGACGGCGGCCACCTGCGGCGACGTCACGGCGAAGCTGCCGGCCTCGGCCGCGAACAGGCTGACCAGCTCGCCCGTGGCGGTGCGGTACAGCTCGACCACCGCGGTGCCGCCGTCCCACGGCACGAGATCGCCGCCGATGCGCCGCAGGCCATCGCCAAGCTTCGGCACCGGCAGGGGATCGCCGGTCTCGTGCGTGACCACCGCAACCGGCTCCGCCTCGTCGACATGCCCGGCCGCGAGCTTCAGGCGCATCACCGCCAGCGCATTGACGGCAGCCTCGGCCACGGCCGGCGCCGGGTGTGCCGCCGCGACCTCGTCGACCAGCAGCCCCAGTTCCGCATGCGCGAGCCACCCGGCTCCGATCAGCACCACCGCCGCCGCCCAGCGGCGGGCGAGCAGCAGCCGCCGCCGCCGCGCGAGCTGGCGCGTCAGCTGCCGGGCGAGCCCGACGGTCGCCGGCGCCGCCCGGGCCTCCTCGTGCATGAACAGTCGGACCTCGTCGCGCAGCCGCAGGCCCTCCATCACCTCGGCGGCGATCTCCGGGCGATGCTGCAGCCAGGCTTCGACTTCGATGCGGCTGGCCGTATCGAGCTGGCTGTCGATATAGGCCTGCAGGTCGGCATCGGTGACAGGCTCAGTCATCGCTCACCTCACCACCCGCAGCGGCGCCCGGCCGGAATCGCCCTCGCGCCCCTCGCCCATCGCCCGACGCAGCGCTTCCCGCGCCCGCCCCAGCCGTGACATGACGGTCCCCAGCGGCAGCTCCAGGATCTCGGCAACGTCCTTGTAGGCAAGCCCATCCAGCGCCACCAACACCAGCACTTCGCGCTGATC
>JAPJRA010000771.1 GCA_030824835.1 Geminicoccaceae bacterium
AATCGACAGCGGTGCTGCCGCCGCCGCCGCCGGCGGTGTCACCAGCATGGCCGTGTTGCCCAATACCGATCCACCGATCGACGATCCGGCGATGGTCGAGTTCGTCGCCCGCCGGGCGCGCCAGGTCAAGCTCGGCAAGGTCTACCCTTATGCCGCGATCACCAAGCAGCTTAAGGGGCAGGAGCTGGCCGAGATCGGCCTGCTCAAGGCAGCGGGCGCGGTTGCCTTCACCGATGGCGAACGGGCTCTGGCTGATGCGCGCGTGATGCGCCGGGCGCTCTCCTATGCCGCCAACTTTGACGCGCTTATCGTCCAGCACCCGGAGGAGCCGGCGCTGGCGCTCAATGGGGTGATGAATGAAGGCGCGCTGGCGTCCAGGCTGGGCCTTGCCGGCATCTCGCCCGTGGCCGAGACGATCATGGTCGAGCGCGACCTGCGCCTCCTCGATCTCACGGGTGGCCGGCTACATTTCGGGCATGTGTCGACAGCCGGCGCCATCGCTGCGATCCGAACCGCCAAAAGTCGTGGCCTTCGGGTAACCTGCGACACGGCCCCGCATTATCTGGCGCTCAACGAACTCGAGGTCGAGGGCTACCGCACCTTCGCCAAGGTCTCGCCGCCGCTTCGTGCCGAGGCCGACCGCCAGGCAGTGGTAGCGGGCCTCCGGGACGGCACCATCGATGTGATTGCCAGCGATCACTGTCCACAGGATCAGGACAGCAAGCGGCTGCCGTTCGCTCAGGCCGAATGCGGTGTGCTCGGGGTCCAGACCATGCTGTCGGTCAGTCTGCGGCTGGTGCATGAAGGCGAGCTGGGCCTGCTGGGGCTGCTGCGCACCATGACCGAGGCGCCGGCGCGAATCTTGGGCCTCGACGCGGGCCGTCTGGCCAAGGGCGCACCTGCCGATCTCGTGCTGTTCGACCCGGACGCACCCTGGAAGATCACCGAGGCCAGTCTGAAGAGCCTGTCCAAGAACACCGCTTTCGAGGGTCGACTGGTCGAAGGCCGGGTGGCTCGGACGTTGGTCGACGGCCGCACGGTCTTTCATCAGGACGCCTGAGCCACCTCCCGGAGCACGTTCCGGCCGTGCTACCTTGCGACGGAGCAGGCGGAGTGGCGGAAGGCATGGATCAAAGCGGAGATTTTCTGCGCGATCGCTTTGTGGAGCGGGTCATCCTGTTGGCCCTGCTGGCCTTTCTCGTCATCGCCTGCCTGCAGATCGTAGCCCCGTTCGTCGGCCCGATGTTATGGGGCATCATCATCGCCGTCGCGATCTGGCATCCCTATCGTCGGCTCGCCGACCGTCTGGGTGACCGCCGCAAACTGGCGGCCGTGATTGTGTCTCTGGCGCTGCTGCTCATTCTGGTGGTGCCCATCGCTATGTTGGTCAACTCGCTGGCGGAAGGCATCGGTGCGGTGGCCGGCCTGCTGCGCGACTTGACGACCCTGCGCCTGCCCGAGCCACCGACCTGGCTGAACGACATCCCGGTGATCGGCATGACCCTGGATGAACGCTGGCGCGAGGCAATGGTGGACCTGCCTGCGTCGTTGCAACGCCTGCAGCCTTATATCGGCACCGCAGCAGGCTATGGCGTGTCGTTTGGCGCCGGGCTGGGTTTCGCCTTGCTCGAGTTCCTGATTGCGATCGTCGTGGCCGCCATCCTCCTGGTCACCGGCGAGGCGGCAGTCCGGGTGCTGCAGCGCTTCGTGCTGCGCGTCGGCGGCAAGCATCACCTGGGGCTGCTCGACGTAGCGGCGCAAACCATTCGCGGCGTCGCCGCCGGAATCATCTTCACCGCCTTCATCCAGGCCGTGCTGCTGGTGTTCGGCCTGGTCGTCGTGGGCGCACCGGGTCCCGTGGTGCTTGGGTTCCTCACCTTCTTCCTGCTGGTCTTGCAGCTTCCCAACTGGCTGGTGTGGGTCCCGGTCGTCGTCTGGCTCAGCTACAAGGGGTCGACCGGATATGCGATCTTTTTGGCGGTCTGGGGCACGTTCGTGGTCAGCACTGTCGACAATTTCATCCGCCCCTACCTGATCAGCCAAGGCGCGAAACTGCCTCTGCTGCTGATCATCGTGGGCGTGATTGGCGGCCTGCTCGCTTATGGCTTCATCGGCCTGTTCGTGGGCGCCACCCTCCTAGGTGTTGGCTACACCCTATTTCATAGCTGGCTCGATGAGGAGCCGCCGCCGAATCCCGTGCTGTGACCGCGCCCGCTTGGTCGCCCACGCCCTACGTGGTAGGAGCGGCCACCGTGGCGGAGGCAACACGATGATCAACGGGTGGCTGTTAGCCCTGGCATTGCTGATCGGTTACGGCCTGGGGTCGATTCCTTTCGGCCTCTTGCTGACCAAATGGGCCGGTGCGGGCGACATCCGCGCCATCGGTTCGGGCAATATCGGCGCCACCAACGTGCTGCGAACCGGCCGCAAGGGCCTGGCATTGGCAACGCTGCTGCTCGATCTGGCCAAAGGGGCACTACCGACGGCTCTGGCTGCCGCATGGTTCGGTCCATGGGGCGCGGCACTGGCCGGGGCGGGCGCCATTATCGGCCACTGCTTCCCGG
>JAPJRA010000772.1 GCA_030824835.1 Geminicoccaceae bacterium
AATCATGTCCTGCCGACCGGTCGCACCGCGCGGTTCGCGTCGGGGCTCGCCGTGTTTGATTTCCTCAAGCGTACCACGCTGCTGCGGTGCGATCGTGCCGGCTTTGCCGAGCTGGCTCCGGCAGCATCGCTGCTGGCGCGGGCCGAGGGTCTGGAAGCGCATGCCTTGGCTGTCGAGTGTCGGCTCGGCGGCGCCGCATGAGCAGCGGGGACACGTCGCGCATCGTCGGCCTCGAGCTCGACCAGAAAAGTATCGTCCGGTGGAACTCTCAGGTCGAGCACGAGCGTGACGTCGCGATCTTCGACCTGCTGGAGGACAATTTCTTTCGTCTTGTCGATGGCGGTGACGGCCCGTACCGGGTGTTCTTGAGCTTGCGCGAAAGCACGTTGATTCTTCGCGTGCACGGTGAGGACGGCAGTGACCCTGTCGAGGTGACGCTGGGTATTCGTACGTTTCGCCGGGTGATCAAAGACTATTTCATGATCTGCGACAGCTACTTCCAGGCCATCAAGGGCGCCACGCCGGCGCGGATCGAGGCCATCGACATGGCGCGCCGCGGCCTGCACAACGAAGGTTCGGACCTGCTGCAGCAGGCGCTGGAGGGGCGGGTCGAGATCGACCGCGACACCGCCCGGCGTCTGTTCACGCTGGTCTGCGTGCTGCACATTCGGGGCTGATGCTGGAGCTGCCGGGCAGCGTCCTGTTCGCCTGCTCGCACAACGCGATCCGCTCGCCCATGGCCGAGAGCATCCTGCGCTATTTCCACGGCCGCCGGATCTTCGTCCAGAGCGCCGGGGTCCGGCCCACCGAGCTCGACCCGTTCGCGGCAGCGGTCATGGACGAGATCGGCATCGACATCACCCATCATCACCCGCGCAGCTTCGACCAGCTCGACGACGATTACTTCGACGTCGTCATCTCGCTGTCGCCGGAAGCCCAGCACAGCGCCGTCGAGTTGACACGGAACAGCCATTGCCAGCTGCTGTTCTGGCGCATGCCCGACCCGAGCCTGGTGGACGGCTCGCGCGAGACCCGTCTGGACGCCTATCGCAACGTTCGTGATCTGCTCATGCGCCGGATCCGCGAGCAGTTCCCGCTTAAGGGCGCGCCTCAGCTCTAGGGATTGACGGGACTATAGTCATCGGTCTGTCATTGGTGCCGCAGCATGTTGCACAGAGATAGAGGACCCGATTGGGAGCGCCGCTGTTTCGGCTGCCTGGGTCCTTTCGCAATGCCGCACAAGACCAATGCCGGCCGCCGTCATCATATCCCTCGGCCGAAGCGGCGCGTGACCAACTGGGCGGCGTATGATGCGGCCCTGCGCAGGCGCGGCAGTCTCACGCCCCCTCAAGGAAATTTTGTATGGGCTGGATCTGGTCATCCGTCATCAGTGCCGGCAGATGGCCGATGCCCTCGTACTCGATCAGCTTGGCTCCGGGGCCGCGCCTGATCATCTCCCGGGCGGTATAGGCGGGAAGCAGGTCGGATTCAGCGCCACGCAGAAGCAGAACCGGGCAGCGGACCTTGTCCCAGAGCTCCCATATCAGGATGCTGCCCAGGCGCCAGGGGCGGTAGGCCTCGGCGATAGCAGGGTCATGGTGGCGCAGGAGGCCCCCGTCGCGATCGGGGCGCACGCTGTGCTCGGCGAGATGACGCCAGTGGTCATCGTTCAGAGCACCGAACGGGGCCAGAGTGGTACGGATGTAGTGCTCCGCCTCGGCCAGATCAGCGAACCGTGGCGGCGTGGCGTTGAGGTAGACCCCGAGACGGCGCAGGGCCGTGCCGGGGATGTAGGGGCCGATGTCGTTGAGCACCAGCCGGCGGATCGGTGTGCCGGGCTGGGCTGCGAGCATCATGCCAATCAACCCCCCCAACGAGCTGCCGATCCAGTCGACCTCCTCGACGTCGAGCCGGGCCAGCAGCGCGTTCATGTCGGCGCCGTACTGGACCATGGTATAGCCGGCCGCCTGAGTGAGCCAGCCGCTCTGCCCACGGCCAACCAGATCCGGGCAGATCACGCGCCAGCCCTGGCGGGCGAACGCCCGCGCCAGGATGTCGAAGTCGCGACCCTGTCGGGTCAGCCCGTGCACGCAGACCAGGGTGCGCTCGGCGTCAGGCGGGCCCCATTCCCAGTAGGCCAACCGATGAAACCCACCCAGGGACAGGCCGAGATAGCTGACCAGCCGCGGTGTCACGCGCCGGTCGACCCGCTCTTGCCGCGCTGGGTCGCCGATTCGAAGACATGCGGCGCCATCGCGCGTCGCTGCAACGCGTCTCCGAGCTTGAGGCGCATGAAGGCGCTCGTCGTGTAGCGCGAGGCCTTGACGTAGAAGCGCGCCTGCACGTCGCGCGCCATATCGAACCAGGCCTCGGCGATCGTGGCGCTGATGTGGCAGCCGTCATAGTCGATCACGGCCTCGACCTTGCGCCCGAGCGGCTCGACCAGCGAGCGTATCAGCTCGCGCACCGCCTCAACCTGTGCCTGGTGCCGGATCCGGTAGCCCGCATAGTCGATGAACAGCATCGAACGGCCGGGGTCGACAGTGACTCGGTCGGCCAGCGGC
>JAPJRA010000773.1 GCA_030824835.1 Geminicoccaceae bacterium
TGAGCCTCGAGCCAGGCCTGGGCGTCGGGCGCCGCCTGCAGCCCGTGCTCCGTCAGCAGTGCCCGGACCAGACTGGCCAGACCACGATCCTCGTCGCGATAGCAGGGGAGCGCCGCAGCCTTGGGCGCCTCCTCGATCAGCCGGCGGAGGCTCGAGGTTCCGCCCAGGTCGCCAGCCTCGAGCAGCACGAAGCCTTCCTGGACCGCCAGACCGAGAAGCTCACGCACCGCCGGTGAGATGGCGTCGGCGGCATCCCTGACGCGCACCAGCCGCCGGCCTCCCAGCATGCACAGAGCCTGCGCCTCCTCGACCAGGCGGCCCGGCGACGTGCGCAGATCCTCGGCGTTCAGCTCGCTGACGCGAAAGGGGTCGCCCGGATCATCGACCACCGCACGGGTCAGGCGACGCGCGCGCTCACCGACGAGACCGGCGTCGGGCCCGTAGAGCAGCACGGTAGCAACCGCCGGGTCGGGCCTCGCGAGGAAGCTCTCAATACCGGCCGCCTTGAACTTCAAGCAGCATGTTCCGCGAAATACAGGGAGAGCACGGTACGGATCTGCCGGGCCACCTCCCGTGCCGCGCGCCGTTCGGCGTCCTGGCTGGAAATCATCGTCGAGAACGGATCGGTGCGGATGTTGTAGCTGACCACGCGCCGGGTCGCCGAGTTGTAGAGCACTTGCCCGTTGTCGAGCCGCTTCAGGGTGAAGGTGGCACCGAGGATCAGGTTGACGCGGGTCGCGGTGTCGTCGAGCTGAATGGCCAGCGCATTCGCTTCCTCGCGCAGCACCAGGTCGAGCTGGTACTTCGGCGGCAGCGCCACACCTCCGGGGTTGAACTCGTCGAGCAGGTAATTGCGCAGATACTGATCGCGCCGGCCGCCTAGCTGCCCGATCTGGATCGCCGCCAGATCGGGCACGACGACATCCGCCTCCTTGCTGGCATAGATCGGCCGCAGGTTGCAGGCGCCGAGTGCCAGGAATGCCAGGACGGCACGCCTGCCGGGACGGGCGGAGCTATCAGACAACCACGTTCACGATCTTGTCCGGCACCACGATCACGCGTCGTGGCGGCTTGCCTTCCATCGCCCGCTGAACGGCGGGTTCCGCCAGCGCCCTGGCCTCGAGCTCGCCGCGCTCGGCGCCGCGCGTCACCTCGAGCTCAGCCCGCCGCTTGCCGTTCACCTGCACGGCCACCGTCACCGAGTCCGTCACCGTCCAGGCCAGATCCGCCGCCGGCCACGGTGTCTCCACCAGCAGCCGGTCATGGCCCAGACGCTCCCACAATTCCTCGGCGAGGTGCGGCGTCATCGGTCCGAGCATGACCACCAGGGCCTCCAGGGCCTCCCGCACCAGCTCCCGGTCGCCGCCAGTGGTCGGCGTGAAGGCCTCGATCGCGTTGGACAGCTCGCGAATCAGCGCCACGCCCTTGTTGAAGTGCAGCCGCTCGAGCTCGGCCGTGACCTGCGCGATCGTCTTGTGCAGAAGGCGCTTCAGGCCGGTCCCGGCGGCGCTCAGCCCACCATCGCCCCCCGCTGGCGGCAGGTCGGGCAGGCGCTCGTCGATCAGGCGCCACAGCCGGTTGAGGTAGCGCCAGGCGCCGTCGACGCCGGCGTCGGTCCACTCCAGATCGCGGTCGGGCGGGCTGTCGGACAGCATGAACAACCGCGCCGTATCGGCACCGTAGCCGTCGATGATGGTCGTCGGGTCGATCGTGTTGCGCTTCGACTTGCTCATCTTCTCGACCCGGCCAGCCACCACGGGCTGGCGGCCCTGCACCGTCATCCAGGCGCCGTCCTCGCCGCGCATCACCTCGCCAGGCTCGAACCAATCGCCCGCACCGTCACGAAAGGTCTGGTGGGTGATCATGCCCTGCGTGAACAGGCCGGCGAACGGCTCCGCCAGGTCGAGATAGCCGCAGGTGGACATCGCCCGCGTGTAGAACCGGGAATAGAGCAGGTGCAGGACCGCATGCTCGACGCCGCCGATGTACTGATCGACCGGCAGCCAATAGCCGGCAGCCTCGGGCGCGAACGGACGCTCGGCCGCCGAGGCATCGCAGAAACGCGCGAAGTACCACGAGCTCTCGACGAACGTGTCGAAGGTGTCGGTCTCCCGGCAGGCGGCACCGTTGCAACGCGGGCAGGCGACATGCTTCCAGGTCGGATGATGGTCGAGCGGGTTGCCCGGCCGGCCGAAATCGACGTCTTCCGGCAGCACCACCGGCAGCTGGTCGCGCGGGACCGGCACCACGCCGCATTCCCCGCAATGGATCACCGGGATCGGGCAGCCCCAGTAGCGCTGCCGCGAGACACCCCAGTCGCGCAGCCGCCAGGTCGTCTCGCCGGTGCCACAGCCGAGCAGCTCGAGCTCCGCGATCGCCCGGCGCTTGCCGCACTCGACATCCAGCCCATCGAGAAAGCCCGAATGAAACAGGCGGCCTTCACCGACATAGGCCTCGGCCCCCACCGTGAACGTCGCCGGATCGCCGTCCGGCGGCAACACCACTGGCACGACCGGAAGCTCGTAGCGGCGGGCGAAGTCGAGATCGCGCTGGTCGTGGGC
>JAPJRA010000774.1 GCA_030824835.1 Geminicoccaceae bacterium
CTTGTAGG
The DNA here is from genome assembly GCA_030824835.1 of Geminicoccaceae bacterium. Taxonomy (GTDB): domain Bacteria; phylum Pseudomonadota; class Alphaproteobacteria; order Geminicoccales; family Geminicoccaceae; genus Benzoatithermus. The sequence goes on from JAPJRA010000774.1 coordinate 9, forward strand.
GCTTGATCGAGCCGAAGAACAGGATGCGGACCTCGCCGTCGGGCGCCGGCGCCTCGGCCGTGTCGGCAAGATCGAGCGGTGGATGGGCCAGCACGCGGACGCGCTCGGGAGCCACGCCCAGCTGCACGAGATGCGCCCGGGTCTGCTCGGTGTGCGCGATGAAGCCCGTGAACAGCCCGAGCAGGTCGCCCTGGCCGACCTGCTGCAGCCGCGCACCCAGCCCGCCCACGACGCTGGCGGCACTGTGCGCCACCAGCGACGCATTGTGGACGGTGAGGAACAGCGGCACCGAGCGCGCCACCCGGCGCAGAAAGAGGCCGTCGACCGCGGGCAGGACGAACCATTGCAGGTGCAGCACATCCGGTCGGCTGCGCCGCACCTCGCGGCTGACCGTCCACCATCCCCAGGCATGCTCGGCAGCCTTGAGCACCTTGGTGGCGCGCGACGTCCGCCAGCTGTCGCCCTTACCCTCGGCAAGGCGGTAGAACCACGACCGGATCGGAAACGGCTCGGCGCCCACCGACTCGTAGCGCCGCGGCGGACGTCCGATCAGCTCCACCTCGACACCGGCCGCGGCCAGCGCGCGGCTGAAATGCAGATCGTACGGCAGCGTGAAGAACGGCGGATCGACGACCAGGACCTTCACCGCATTCTCCACAGTTCGTAGGTGGGCTAGGGCCGAGCCGTGGCGATGGGTGGCAGGCTGGCACAACCTTCCGGCCGCGGTGCGCCCGCCGGCCGCTCCCACTCATAGGCGAACAGCCGCGTACGTGGCGGCAGGTCGACCGGCTGCGCCCGTTCGGTGATGATCCGCGCCAGCGCATCGTTGATCTTGTAGGACTTGCCCCAATCCTCGATCGGCCCCAGCACGACGCCGGAGGCGTAGCATTCCATCAGCAGCTGGAGCGACGCCGGCGTCGCGATCACCGGCCTTCCCGTCCGATGATCGATGCCGAACTCATGCTGTTGATCCGGTGCCAGCTCCTCCAGCTTGGAGGGGCTGTAGCGCACGTCGTAGCGGCCGAGGAAGTAGAGGGTGCCCAGCTCCTCGGTGGTGACGACCACGCCGGCTCGCGCCAGCAAAGGCTCGAGCGCCGCTCTCGCCGCGGGCCAGTTGGTGCGTGGCACCTCGGGCGGAATATTGACGTCGGCCAGGATGGTCGTGGTCCGCAGCCATGCCGGATTGGCGAGCACGAGCCAGCAGACCGCTCCCGTGAGCAGGACGCCGGCCAGACGATGCCGGTTCGGCCAGGCCGGCGGCATGGCCACGCGCAGGTTACGGGTGAGCTCGCGCAGGAACCGCTCGGCCGGCGACCACCATGCCGCCAACCCGATTCCCCAGAGCGCGAACAGGAAGGGCTGGGCGTAGGCGAAGTAGCGCAGGTTCTTGGCGGCGGCAAAGGAGCTGAGCAGGAAGGCCACCGCAAAGACGACGGTGAGGAAGGTGCCCGGCCGCGGTCTGGCCGCGATCGCCGACAGCGCCAGGATCCCGGTCACCGGCCAGAGGCTCGGGTACAGGAGACTGTACCAAGCATGATAGTACCAGAACTGCGATTCGGTGCCCTGGTTGAAGATCGGCGTGGTGCGATAGAGGCTCCAGAGCCCAGGCAGCACGTCGACGGCCCAAAGGGCGGCGAGCGCCAGGCACGCCAGTCCCGTGAGAGCCGCGAGCAGCAGCAGCTTGTGCGCCGTCGAGATGGTCTGGCCGACGAGAATCGGCAGCAGGATCACGCCGGCGAGCCAAAGCCCCAGGCCGGCAAAGCCCAGCAGCGAGGTCGGCTGCAGATAGAATGCCAGCCCTGCACAGACCAGCGCCACCACCGTCAGACCCAGGCGCCGGCGTAGCGGCTGCGGCTCCACGGCGTCGTAGGCGCAGATGGCGGCGGCAAACAGGCTCAGCATCTGCAGCCCGTAGAAACGGCTGAACTGCGCGATCTCGACGGCGAACGGCGACAATGCGAAGAGCAGGGTCCCAATCCAGGCGGCGCGCGCGTCGGCCACCCGGTGCAACCAGACAAAGAGCAGCGGGACCAGAGCCGCCATCGGCAGCAGCGCCGGCAGGCGGGCGACGGCCAACGACTCGCCGAACAGGCTGAAACAGCGCGCCACCAGCCAGGTGAACAGCCAGGTCCGGGTGTAGAGACCTTCGGCGATGCGGGGCTCGCCGGAGGTGACCATCCCCTGCGCCGCCAGGATATGATAGAGTTCGTCCGGGTGCGGCAGATGCCCGAGATTGATCGAGTAGATCGCCGCCGCGCCCAGGAACAGGGCGAGCGGCGCGCCCCAGCCTGCCCGCTCGCGGCCAGCGGTCGCCACGGAAGGCTGCGTCATCGTGCCTGTAGACCCTCCCTCGGGACGGTATCGCCACGGCCGGGCGGGAGTTCGGCGCGCCAACCGATCGGGAGGAGGCGACGATCGGGCTCCGGGCCGCGAATCGCAAGCAACCCTATGAACACGAAGATCTCCTGCTGGCTGGATAGGTCGGCGCCGAACTGCACCGCGGTGAACCGGCTGACGAACAGCATGGCCACCGCGAGCACCATCGGGTCCGA
>JAPJRA010000034.1 GCA_030824835.1 Geminicoccaceae bacterium
GGACCTGCTGTTCGGCCCGGCCTGGACCCTGATCTACGCCCTCTGGGCGCTGTCGGCGGCAACCGCCTGGTCGGCGGCGTCGAGCCGGGCCGTTCGCACCCGGCTCGTGGCCCTGTTCGGTGCCAACGCCCTGCTCAATGTGCTCTGGAGCGAGCTGTTCTTCGGTTGGCAGCGCCCGGACTGGGCGCTGGCCGAGGTGGTCGTGCTGTGGCTGTCGATCGTGCTGCTGATCGTCGTCCTGGCGCCGCTCTCCCGCCGCGCCAGTTGGCTCCTGGTCCCCTATCTGGCCTGGGTCTCCTTCGCCGGAGCGCTCAATCTGGCTGTCGTCCAACTCAACGCGCCGTTCGCACCCGCTCCGGGGGGCTAGGCCCTGGGCAGGGCGCCCCTACGCCGGCACGGCTTCGGCACTTCCGTCTAGGTGTGCCACCGGCGCCGCAGATCGTTCAGGTGCGCGAACAGGGACGCCAGCAGGCAGGCGGCGATCCAGCCCCACCACGCGTCGACCAGCGCGCCGCGCAGCGCGAGCATCAGGCAGACCCCGGACAGCAGGTTGCTCAGAAGGTCGGCCGGCGAGGGGCCGCGGCCGGTACGGCGGTGGAAGGCGATCACCAGCACCGCCTCCACCGCGGTGAAAGCGAGGATCAGATCGACGATGTGGCCGGTCGCGAACAGCATCAGCATGCAACCTTCGCCTCCAATTTGCCGCGCCACCCGGATCGGGACTGATATTTGCTAGCGCAAGGCGCATATGAGTGGCTGGTGGTGCGAGGTCGCGCCCTCGAGAGTATCAATCGTATGCCCAATGTCAGCATCGCGCAGCCCGACATAACGCTCCATCTGGACCTGGATGGCGTGATTCGGAAGGCATCGCTGTCCAACGGGGTGTCCGAGGAGAGCATGGAGGCCTGGCTGGGTCGCCCCTGGGGCGAGACGGTGGCCAACGGCGGCAGCCGCAGCGTGCAGCGGATGGTCGACGATGCGAGGCAGCGCGGGGTGTCCGGGTTCCGGCAGGTATCGCAGCGGTTCCCGAGCGGCCATGAGCTGCCGATGGAGTACATGACCGTCCGCCTTGGCGGCGACTTCGGGCTCCTGGCGGTCGGCCGGAATCTGCATGCGGTGGCCGAGCTGCAATCGCGGCTGGTCGCGGCACAGCAGGCGATGGAACGCGACTATTGGAAGCTGCGCGAGGTCGAGACCCGCTATCGCCTCCTGTTCGATGCCGCCAACGATGCCGTGCTGCTGGTCCGCGCCACCGATCTTCAGGTCATCGAGGCCAATCCGGCGGCTATCCGGGCCCTGGGAATAGCCCCGGTTGGCCACGACTTGCTCGACGAGCTGTCACCCAAGGAGCGCACCCCGTTCCGCGATATGTTGCAGCGCGTGCAGGAGCACGGCAAGGCGCCCAGCATGCTTGTCCATCTCGGTCGCGACCGGCAGGCATGGCTCGTGCGCGCCTCGCAGATGGCGTCCCAGCCGGGGGCGGTCTATCTACTCCAGCTGACTCCGGCCGGCACCGCTTCCACCGCGCCGGAGCCGTCCCCGACAGTACCGATCGGCGAGCTCATCGAGCGGATTCCGGACGGATTCGTGGTGATCGACGTCGACGGCGTCATCGTGCATGCCAACAGCTCCTTTCTCGATCTGATCCAGGTCCCGGTCGCGAGCCTGGTGCTGGGCGAACGTCTGCGGCGCTGGCTCGGGCGCCCGGGAGCCGACCTCACCGTCGTGCTCGCCGGTGTGCAACGGCGGGGCGTGGTACGCCTATTTGCAACGTTGCTGCACGGTGACCTCGGCTCCGAACTGGAGGTGGAGCTTTCGGCGGTGGGCAATGTCGACTGCAAGCCGCAGTTCATCGGCATTCTCGTCCGCGATGTCGGGCATCGCCTGCCGAACGGCGAGGCTGCCGCGCCCGATGGGATCAGCCGAAGCTTGAGCGTGTTGAACCGGCAGCTGGGCAAGACCTCGCTGCTGGACCTCGTGAAGAGCACCGTGGAGGTCGTGGAGCGCCAGTATATTGCGGCAGCCCTTGAGCTCACCCGTGGCAACCGCACCGCGGCCGCCGAGCTTCTAGGCTTGAGTCGCCAGAGCCTCTACGTCAAGCTGAGCCGATATGGGCTGGACGGTAGTTCCGACGCCGGTGATTGAGTAGATAAGCAGAAGGAAGCACAGGGGTGGCTGCTCGACCGTCCGACGCACCCCGTTTTGGGCGCGCCGATCTAAGCAACTGTGAGCGCGAGCAGATCCATCTTGCCGGCTCGATCCAGCCGCATGGTGCCCTGCTCGCCGTGCGCGAGCCGGATCTCGTAGTCCTTCAGGCCAGCGCCAACGCCACGAAGTTCCTCAACCTGTCCCGCAGCCCGGTGGGTCGTTCCCTGGCCGAACTGGACAGCGACCTCGCCGAACGCATTCGCCCCAATCTCGAACTGCCGCTCGACCGACTACCGATGGCGGTCCGCTGTCACATCGGCAAGCAGCAAGCCCGATTCGATGGCCTCCTGCATCGACCGAAGTCCGGTGGGTTGGTCATCGAGCTCGAGGCCGCCGGACCTCCAGTCAACCTGTCGCACAAGGTTCACGATGCACTGGCCGCGATTCACGCCTGCCCCACCATGCCCGTGCTCTGCTCGGAGGCGGCGCGCGTTTTCTGGGAGCTGACCGGCTACGATCGGGTGATGGTCTACCGCTTCGACGAGAACGGCCATGGCGAGGTGTTCGCCGAGCGTCGTAAGCCCGAGCTCGAAGCGTTCCTGGGCAATCGCTACCCCGCGTCCGATATCCCGCAGATGGCGAGACGGCTCTACGAGGCCAACCGCGTCCGCGTCCTGGTCGACGTCGGCTATACGCCGGTACCGATACGGCCTCGCGACTCGCCCGTCGACGGTCGTGAGCTCGACATGTCCTTGTGCTTCCTGCGCAGCATGTCGCCGATCCACATCCAGTACCTCAAGAACATGGGCGTCGGCGCCACCCTCGTGGCCTCGTTGATGGTCGGCGGCAAGCTGTGGGGCCTCATCGCCTGCCATCATTATGCGCCCCGGTTCATCCATTATGAGGCGCGAGCCGTCTGCGAGCTACTGGCCGAGACAATCTCCATCCGCATCGCGGCGCTGGAGAGCTTCGCTCAGGCTCAGGCCGAGCTCACCGTGCGTCGCCTGGAGCAGCGCATGATCCAGGCGATCTCTCGGGACGGCGACTGGCGCACGGCGCTGTTCGATAGCTCCCAACCCCTGTTGCAGGCGCTCAAGGCGGGAGGTGCGGCCCTGCTCTTCGAGGGCCAGGTCCTGGCCACCGGCGAAGTCCCCGGGGCGCTTGAGCTGCGCGACCTCGCCGAGTGGCTGGATCGGCAGCCACGCACGACGGTGATCGCCACGGCCTCGCTGGGCATCGACGTGCCGGCGTTCGCCCCGATGGCACCCGAGGCCAGTGGCGTGCTGGCCGCGCCCATTTCAAACACGCCCGGCGAATATCTTATCTGGTTCCGGCCCGAACTGGTCCGTACCGTCACCTGGGCCGGCAACCCCTTCCAGGCGGTCCAGTTCAGCAACGATCCGTCCACCCTGTCGCCGCGGCGCTCCTTCGCCCAATGGCATCAGGTGGTCGAGCGGACCAGCGAGGCATGGTCAGCTGCCGACATGGCGGCGGCGCGCCTGATCGGTGAGACCGTCACCGACGTCGTCCTGCAGTTCCGCTCGGTCCGGACCCTGATCGCACAGACGCAGCTCGAGCAGGTCAGCCGCCAGGTGCGCCGTGCCGAGCAACCGGTCGTCATCGCCGATGCCGAGGGACGCATCCTCCTGGTCAACCAGGCCTTCGAGCGCTTGGTTCAACCGACGGCCAATCATCTGCGCTGGGCGGATGATCTGCCGGTACTGTTCGCCGACCCGGCCGAATTTCGCCGGATCCTCGCCGAGCTGTTCGATCAGCGCCGCGCGTGGCGGGGCGAGGTCCAGTTGCAGGCCAGCGACCAGGCGCTGCCGGTGATGCTGCGGGCCGATCCTGTGTTCTCGGCACCGGACATCGTGCTGGGCTTCGTCCTGCTGTTCACCGACCTTACCGACCGCCGTTCCGCCGAGACCGCCCGGCGTCAGTTCCAGGAGGAGATCGTCGACCGTCACCGCGTGCCGGCGGTGCCGCTGGATTCGCGCAATGCCCTGACCTACCGGCGGCTGCTCGCGTCGGTCGTGGGCAATGCCCAGCTCGCGGCTTTGGAGATCACCGAGGGGGTGGAGTTGGCCCAGGTGCCCTACATGCTGGACAGTATCCAGACCTCGGTCGACCGCGCGGCGGAATTGCTCGAGCGGCTGGTCTGGCACGCGGCAGGCTCCAGCCGCGACTCGTAGATGCCGGCCGGTCCGCGCGGCGCCGGGACCGAGCCGGGAAGACTCGGGCCCTACCGGCGCGACATGCCGATCCATAGCTGGCAATATTTGCTTTGACCCCGTATAATACCAACGAAACCAGTATCCGGCTGGGAACCGCCTAGGCTCGGATTGATTGGTCCAATAAGTCCGCTTCAGTGGTTCACGAAGCGACGCTCTCCAAGGAGGCATGTCATGGGGTTGCTTTTCGCTTTCATGCTGTTGGGCCTTCCTCTCCTCTACGCCGTCTATGATCTGACGCAGACTAAGGCCTGACACGACAGCGCTCGGCTGGCTGCATCAGCAGCCGAGCTTTGTTGTGCTTTCGATTTCGACTGGAACGAGGCGAGAGCCGAGTAGTCGTGGCACTCCTGATGCCATGCAAATATCTGGACTTGATGATTCGCGGCGCTTGACCTTCAGGCGTACACTGCAACCGTGGTCAATTGCTGCGAGAGTTCTATATTGCGCTCGAAAGCTGCACACGCCTCCGCGAGCACGGCTTCCTCTTCCGTAGGTGCCAGTGCCGTTCCATCGATGATATCCCGGTACATGTCGCGGTACTCCTTGCAGTCCGCGATCGTTGGGTAATCGTGAAACGCCAGTGCAATCCCCTCGAGGCCGGGCGTACGGGCAAGAATTCGTCTTAATATCTGACCGCCGCTGAGGTCGCCCATAAAGCGCACATAGGCATGGGCGATGAGGCGAACGCCTGTGGCGCGCGTTACCTGCTCGCCATAGGCCGCACCCGATGACAGCATTGCCGGCCACGCGGCCTCGGCTCCAAGCAGGGTGGCGAGATCACGCTCGATGGCAGCACAGCGATAGAGCGCCGGCAATGCCAGCGATGCCAGGCGCGGATCGTCGCGTCTACGCTCGAGGCCGCTCTCCAGTGCACGATAGACCGGCAGCAGATTGCGCAGAAACAGGGCGTAGCCGTTTCGGCTCGCCCTGCCCCGCAACATCGACGCCATGAACCCGGACCGCTCCGCCAGCCGATGCAGCGCTTCGGTCCGATCTCGAAGTCTCGACGCTAGCCCGATCGCGGCATCCTCCTCAAACCACTGCCACTACGGCGTCGCTGCTGGGGCGACCGGCCCACGCAGCTCCGGATAGTCCGTCACCATGCTGGCACCGTAAAGCGGCTTGAACGCACCCTGATGGCAGGTAGCGCAATCCGTCTTCGGCGCATCGCCTAGCGGCCCCAGCCGATGCGGCGGCAGGGTCGCCGTCAGCGGCTCGAGAAAGACATTGTTGACGTCCCGTACCATGCGGATGCCATGCCACGCGGTGGAACGGGCCGGGTTGCTCTGGTCCCAGGCGGAGAACGAGCGCGAATTGTGGCAGTAGGTGCAATTGACGCCCAAAGATTCCGACATGTGCATCATCAAGGAATACGTCCACTCGGTCTGCTTGATGGAGTGCCGATTGCCCTCCGGCAGGGCCGAGGTGGAGACCACGCGGATGCCGTTGTCCTCCTTGAGGAATGGCGTAAACGGATCATAGGGCAGCGACGCAAATCCGGCCACTGGCGCCGGCATGTTCTGGCCAGCCTTGTTCCCCGCCATGCCTTGGGCATGGGGTGGGCCCGGATTGGTGAACCAGATGTTCGCCGGCACGGGCTGGCCCCGATGGCAGGTGTAGCAGGTGACCCCGGTGGCACCGACATGCGCGGTCCAGTCGGTATTGAGGTGCCGGGTCATCTGCAGCATCCGCCGGGCGACGACCTTGGTGTAGAGCGAGTCGGAGCTCAGGTCCTCGCCATCCGCATGGCAGTAGGCGCAGCCCTGTTCGGGTGCCACCCACTCGGTCATCGCCTGCATCAACCGCGTCAGCTCGGCCGAGTCGACGTCACCCAGCACCTGCACATTCTGGTAGACCTCCGAGGAGGGCGTGCCATCCGGTGGTACCGGATCGACCACGGCCGGTACGGCATTGAGGGCCTCCTGTGCCTGAAGGTTGCGCGGGTTGACGACCTGCTCCATGGCCAGCCCGCGATAGCCGCGCTGCACCGTCTGGACGGGAGGGAGCTCCAGCGTCAGCGCCACGACGGCGGCGGCAGCCGCCACCCCGGCGATGGAAACAGCGACGACGTTCATTGGGGCGCTCCAGTCACGGTGGCCGGATCGACGACCGTCGGCCAGACGGCAGGATAGGAAGGTGCCACGTGATGCTTGACCGCCCACAGGTACCAATTGTCGACCACCGTCCCGGTCAGGAGGATGCCGATGCCGCCCGTGAGGGTGGTCAGGACGGCGAACCACCAGGCCCAGCGATGGATCGATTCGGCCGTGGCGTTGAAGCCCATCGTCCACCGCCAGAACAGCGCCCCACGCTCGAAGGCCGTGCCGCGGTCGAGGATCTGCTCGACCTCGCGCTCGGCGCCGAAACGGGTCGTCGCCAGCACCGTGGCGCCGTGCATCGCGAACAGCAGCGTCGAGCCGTAGAGGAAGGCGATCGAGAGCATGTGGAACGGATTGTAGAACAGGTTGCCGTACCGAACCGAGAAAGCGGCGGTCCAGTCCAGATGCGGGAAGATCCCGAACGGCACCGCCTCGCCCCAGCTCCCCATCAGCAGCGGCCGGATGAAGCCCAGCACCAGGTAGAGCCAGATCGCCGACGCGAACGCCCAGGCGACGTGGGTGCCCATGCCGAGCTGCACCGCGCGGCGGTAGACCCGCAGCCACCAGAGCAGGATCGAGGAGGTAAGGAAGAAGCCGGCCATCAGCCACCAGCCACCATCGTTGAGCGGCGGGAACAGGCTGATCCCGTAGGCAGGTGGCGGCGGCTCGAGGGCCAGCCACGGCAGCTGCCGAACGAACTGGATCGGGTCCCAGTTCACCGACGCCCACATGTTGAGACCGATGATTTCGATGGCGATGAAGCCGCACAGCAGCGATGCGAGCCCCAGCCAGCCCAGATAGAGCGGTCCGATCTGGGCGTCACCCAGGCGGCCCAGCAGGTGGACGAATCCGCCCTTGCCGAGGCGGTCGTACGTGCCTTTCGGCACCTCGACCCCGGCATAGGCGGGCGTGCGGATCTGCACCTGGGTGAAGATGTTCTGATATTCGGCCATGACGATCGCCCTTTCCTAGCGCCAGACCGGCAGATCGAGCCACCACGTCCACCATTCCGGCCAGCCTCGGGTCCAGAACGGGCCGCTGATGATGATGCAGACGGCGCTCCAGAAGCCGGCCGACAGGGCCAGGAACAGGCCGAGCCGATGGATGCCCAGCGTGCCGATCGAGTAGCCGATGGTGTCGCGGAAGAACGTGTTCTCGTGCTCGGACGTCTTGACGGTCTCACCCGGCTGCGGATTGACCGCGGACAGTACCAGTGATCCGTGCAACGACAGCGCGAATGTTGTCGTGAAGAAGAACGACACCGCGATCATGTGCGCAGGATTGTAGTGGAAGTGCAGATACTGGTAGCCGGTGTTCGATACCCAGTCGAGATGACTGATGATGCCGTAGGGAAAGCCGTTGCCCCAAGCCCCCATCATCACGGGGCGGATCACCACCAGCGAGACATAGGCGAAGATCGCGACGGCGAAGGCGAACGGCACGTGGTAGCCGATGCCGAGCTTGCGGCAGATCTCGACCTCGCGCAGAGCCCAGGAGACGAAGGACCCGATCGCGCAGATGGTGATGATCTGCCAGAGACCACCTTCCTTCAACGGCGCAAAGGCCAGGCCGTATTTCAGATCGGGTGGCGCGATACTGATCTGCCACAGGTTCCACGTAGGCCCGATCGCCGCGCCATAGACGATGAGCCCGGTTCCAAGAAGGGCAAAGAACAGCGTGGTGACACCGAAGAAGCCGACATAGAACGGCCCCACCCAGAAATCGAAGAGATCACCGCCGAGCAGGGTACCGCCCCGCACTCGGTATTTCGGTTCAAAGCTAAGCATCGCCATGGTAGGCTTCCCGGTCGTGGGGCGCCCTCAGGCTGCCCCGATCACCGCGCTGCCGGCAGGGGGCGGCGCCGGGTCGAGATGCCCGCCGCCGTCCGCCGCCATCGGTTGAGAATGCTGCCGCCGCTATCCCTGAGCCGGCGGTAGCGGTGACATCTGCTCGAGCGACGCAGCGCCAGGAGCCTTGCGCGGGCCTTCGAGCCAGTTGAAGCGATCGGTGCTGAGCAGGATGAAATGAATCATCAGCGCCAGCACGAACAAGAAGGTGAACAACGCGACCAACGTCCGGCGCGGGTCGAACAGCAGCCAAATACGCCACATTTTCATTTCCTCCTAGGCGACGTACGAGGTGACGACATTGGCGGCGTACTTCGCACCATCGAGCAGCATACTGTAGCCCGACGGACCCGGCAGCCACGGGCGCCACATCCAGGCCAGGATGTGCGCGACGAGAGCGACCACGACGAAGCCGATGAAGCTCGTCATGAATATCCGGTGGAACTCCCGCGCCTCGGGTTCTGTCAGCCCCGACAGCGACCCGGTGCGGTCCTCCGTACCAACAGACATGTCTATACCTTCCACATGTTGGCCAAGTGGCCGTTACCGCGCACTTCCCGCGCGGCGGGGCACGTCGAGCGCGGATACGCCGCGACGTCGCTTCCGCCCGGCACCACCGGGCGAAACGTGTTCCCGCTCAGCCCATGAAGGCGAACGGCACGAAGGTGTGGGTGGCGGCCCGAGCTTCGCCCAGGATCGACCTGCCGCCTTGCGGGCCGACGGCATCCCACCGCCAGCTCGAGGGCAGGAATCGCCCGACCACCGCGACCACGAGGAAAACCGCAAAGCTGACCATGAAGATGAGGCGCATTTCGACCGCCTCGCCTTTACGTGGCCGCGACGACGCACCGCTCGAGCCAATCATGTCGACTGTATCCTTTCTGGCGGGCGATGGACGAAACGCTGCTGCCGTCATGCGGCCTGCCCTCCACCGAGGACGGCCCGCGCCCGGGCGACGCGCGAGGCGGTCACCCGCTCCTCGCCGGCCTGGAGCGCATCGCGCTCGGCCCGGTCGCGCAGCTTCTTGGCGGCGGAGATCTGGATCAGAAACGGCTGGCCCTCGACATAGGCGTCGAGCAGCTCCTGCGCCTCGGGCTCCCACACGCTGTTGGCGGCCAGGCGCGACGGGGTGGCCTCGACGCGGTCGAGCTCGGTGCCGAGCGGCAGGATGTGGAACAGCGCGTCGAACAGCGCGTTGCAGTATTCCTGCACGATGTAGGTGGCCCCGGCGTAGCCCATGAACGGCGTGCCGGTGGCGCGGCGGATGATGGCGCCGGGAAACGAGGCCGGGATGAACGTGCAGCGCGCCCCCAGCTCGGCCGCGTACATTCGCTCATTGAAGGAGCCGTAGAGCACCAGCGGCGGCGTCGCCTTGAGCGCCTCGCGCACCTTGGCATTGTCGGGCTTGACGCCCGCTTTACGCGCGAAGGCGAAGGCGCAGGGCACGCCCATCTCGTCCTCGAGGAAGTTGCGCATGCCGCGGACATACGTATCGGTGGCGACGATTGCGAAGGACGCCGTGGCGAAGAAATCCTGGGTGACCGAGCGCCACAAATCCCAGATCGGCTTGATCGTGGTGTGCTTCTCACGCTCGATGAACGGCTCGGGATCGACACCGGCGAGCTCGCCCAGCTTCCGCAGGAAGTTCGTGGTCGCAAACAGGCCGATCGGCGCCTGCAGATAGGGCTTGTCCAGCTCCTCACAGAGCTTTCTGCCGAACTCGCGGTACATGCAGACATTGACGTCGGCATCGGCGAGCTTGGGGATGTCCTCGATATGCGCGCCAAGCGGGAACGCGAGGTTGACCTCGCAGCCGATCCCCTCGACCAGGCGCCGGATCTCGGCCAGGTCCGACGGCATGTTGAAGGTGCCGTAGATCGGGCCGATGATGTTGACCAGGGGCTTCGCACCCTCGGGCCGGGCGGGTCGTTTGCGCGACTTGGCCTTCTTGGCGCCGAACTCCGACCACAGCCAGAAGATGGCGCGGTCGGCGCTCTGCCACTGATCCTCGTCGATCGTGCGCGGCAGGAAGCGCAGCAGGTTCGAGCCTTCCGGCGTCACACCACCGCCGATCATCTCGGCGATGCTGCCGGTGACCACGACCGCCGGCAGGTCCTGGTCCTGCGTGGCGCTGGCGCGCCGCAGCGCGCCCTCGGTCCCAGTCATCGACAGATTGTCTTCCGACAGCCCGGTGACGACCACCGGCAGCTCATGCGGCGGCAGGGCGTCGGTGTAGTGGAGGACCGCCGTCACGGGCAGGTTCTCGCAGCCCACCGGGCCGTCGATCACGACCCTGAGGCCCTTGATCGCGGTGAAGGCGTAGACGGCACCCCAGTAGCCGCCGGCGCGATCGTGGTCGAGGACCAGCATCGCCTAGACCCCCACCGCGTCGGCGAGGTCGACCCGCACCCGCGCCTTCCGGTTGCGCGCCTTGGCCGCCGCGCGATCGGCCGGCACGCCTGCCCAGCCATAGCCGGCAGCGTCGCCCTTGCCGGCGCCGCCGAAGAACTCGACCATCCGGCCGAAGCGCTCGCGACCGCGGGTCTGCGCCGCGACGATGGCGCTCAGCGCGCCGGCACCGGCGGCGCCGAACAGGGGCCGAGCGGAGACCATGTTGGTGAAGTAGATCGCCGGCGTGCCGAGCTCCTTGGCCTTCTGCACCAATGGTGTGGTGCCCAGCGCCAGATCGGGCCTGGCGTCGATCATCGCCGCGATGTCCTGCTCGACCGCCGCGCGATACTGGATGTGCGTGCCCTTGGCCTCGAGCCACTCCCGGTCGGGATCGCTCCATTCGGTGCGTGGGCAGGCGGTGCCGACATAGGGCACCTCGGCCCCGGCCTCGATCAGGAGGCGGGCCACCAGCAGCTCGGAGCCTTCATAGCCCGACACGGTCACCCGTGCCTTGACTGGGCTCGCGGCGAGAGCCGCGCGGATCGCCGGCAGCGCCGCCGCCTTGGCGGCATCGATCCTGGCCTCGGAGACGCCGGCGGCGCGGCCGACGGCTTCCAGCCATGCCGCCGTGCCCTCGACACCCACCGGGCCGGAGCCCACGACCGGGCGGCCAGCGGCATGGAGCTCGCGGATCGACGCGGTGTAGAAAGGATGGATCGCCGCTCCCACCGCGCAGTCCAGGGCCGCATAGAGATCGCGCCACTCGCGCGAGGGCACCTGCGGCGCCACCGCCAGGCCCATCGGCTTCAGCAGCGCGCCCACGCCCACGGGATCGGCCGGGAACAGCTCGCCCAGCAGCGTGACCCGCGGTTCCTCGGCCTGCGTCTGACGCGGGCGCTGCACCGGCCCCTGCTCGGCCTCCTGCCGCGCGTAGCGCAGCATCGCCCCGGCGAGCACGTCTTTGGCCTCGGCATGGGTCGGCACGCCGAAGCCCGGCACGTCGATGCCGATGATGCGGACACCCTCGATCTGCCGCGGGAGCCGGTCGAGCGGCACGCCCGAGGCGGTGGGCACGCACAGATTGATGATGACGACCGCATCATAGTCGTCGGGCCGGGCGGTCTCGAAGACCGCGTTGCGGATATCCTCGAACAGCTGGCCGGTGACCAGGGTCTCCGAGTCGAACGGTACGTAGCCCACGGTCCGCTTCGCCCCGTAGAAGTGCGAGGTGAAGGTCAGGCCGTAGACGCAGCAGGCCGAGCCCGACAGGATCGTGGCGGTCCGCCGCATCCTCAGGCCGACGCGCAACGAGCCGAAGGCCGGGCACATCGACTGCGGCTGGTCGTGGGGCCCGCGCGGATAGTCGGCCGCCAGCTTTTCCAGCATCTCGCTCTTGCCGGCGGCCTTGGCTGCCTCGAGCATGGTCTCGCGGCCGCCGTGGCAGCCACCGGCCGCCGCCGGCGCAGCTTTGGCGGCTGCCGGCGGTTGCGCGTTCCTCAGGGGCACGGTGTAGGTCATCGTCCCGCCCGCCGCTACGCGGCGCCCTCGTAGATCACCTCGAGCGACGGCTTCTCGAGAATGGTCGTGCCGCACATGTCGGCGATGGTGGCCGACTGCAGGACAACGTTGCGGCCGACCGATTCGCCGCTGAACAGACCCAGAAGCGTGTCCTGGGTCAGCGGATTCGGGCGGACCGGCGGGGCGATCGCCACCTGCGTCGCCAGTTCCTCGAACATCGGCGCCCAGCGGCCGCCGGGGATGCCGATGATCTCGTAGTTGGCACTCTTGCGGCGGATGTCCTCGTCGGCCGGGATCGCCGCCAGAACGGGGATGCCGACGGTCCTGGCGAAGGCCTGCGCCTCGCCGGTGCCGTCGTCCTTGTTGATGACCATGCCGGCGACACCGACATTGCCGCCCATCTTGCGAAAATAGTCGACCGCCGAGCAGACATTGTTCGCGACATAGAGCGACTGCAGGTCGTTCGAGCCGACGACGATCACCTTCTGGCACATGTCGCGGGCGATCGGCAGGCCGAAGCCGCCGCAGACCACGTCGCCCAGGAAGTCGAGCAGCACGTAGTCGAAGCCCCACTCGTGGAAGCCCAGCTTCTCGAGCAGCTCGAACCCGTGGATGATGCCGCGCCCGCCACAGCCGCGGCCGACCTCCGGGCCGCCCAGCTCCATGGCGAACACGCCGTCGCGGATGAAGCAGACGTCGCCGATCTCGACCTTCTCGCCGGCCAGCTTCTTCTTGGAGCTGGTCTCGATGATCGTCGGGCAGCTGCGGCCGCCGAATAGAAGTGAAGTCGTGTCGCTCTTCGGGTCGCAGCCGATCAGCAGCACCCGCTTGCCCTGCTGGGCCATCATGTAGCTGAGGTTGGCCAGCGTGAAACTCTTGCCGATGCCGCCCTTGCCGTAGATCGCGATGACCTGCGTCTCTTTCTTGGGTGGCTCGGTCGACACGGGATCCGGCTCGATCGCCGCCTCGGCCCGCAGGCTGTCGTGCATGCCGGGCGACATCGCGCCGGGATCGGAACTGCCGTGATCGAGGCTCATACGCGGGCTCTCCAATCCAGAATCATTTTCAGGCAGGCGGGGTCGTTGAAGGCCGTCCGGTAGGCCTCCGCCGCTTGGGCAGCCTGGCTGCGGTGGGTGATCAGGCCGTCGAGGGAGAGTCGGCCCGATCCGATCAGCGCCTTAACCGCGGCGAGGTCCGGCTCGCGCCATTCGGCGGCGACCCGTAGCCGTGCCTCGCGCATGAACGCCGGCGGAAAGGCGAACGACAGCGGCTCGCTGTAGAAGCCGGCCAGCACCACCTCGCCGCCGGCGGCCAGACGCGCGATCAGCGTGTCGAGGAGCGCCGAGTCGCCGCTGGCATCGTAAATGGCATGATAGTCGCGGCGTAGATCGTCGGCGGGATCGACCACCCGGTAGCCATGGTCGCCATCGACCCGGCTGGGGTTGCGCTCCCACACCACCGGCTCGCCACCGGCAGCCACCGCGAGCCGCGCCAGCAGCCGGCCGAGGACACCGTGTCCGACGATGAGGTCCGGTGGCACCGCTCCGGCGGCGGTCGCGTGATAGGCGGTGGCGGTCAGTGCCAGCAGAACACCCTGCTCGGCCAAGTCGTCGCCGATCGTCACCGTCCGTGCACCCGGCACCACCAGCCGGGCAGCGGCACCGCCGAACAGCCCGCGGACGTCACCGAAGCAGCGTGCACCGGGCACGAAAACCCGCTCGCCGACCTTGCCGCCGGAGCGCGGGCCGGCGGAGACGACCCGCCCGACCGATTCGTAGCCGGGCACCAGCGGATAGCCCATGCCGGGGAACTGAGGCATCCGGCCGGAATACAGAAGACGCTCGGTACCGGTGCTGATGCCGCTCCATTCGATGTCGACGACGACATCCTCGTCGCCGGGCGCAGTCAACTCTAGCGTGCTGAGTTGCAGGCGTTCCGGTGCGTTCAGCACTACGGCGAGGGTGTCCATTCGATCGATCGACCCAAATCTCTGTTGGCTGCGTAGCCTTCCCTGAGGTGTCAGGCTACCTTTACCAATCATGTTGTCAAGGCAAACTAACACTTTCCGAGATCATGTCAGGGCCGCGCCACGAGGAGGCGCGTGAGCAATGGCCGCCGCGTCGGCGCGAGCTGAACGCGAGAGAAGCCGGACGCACCGAGCATGCCGCGCAGCTCGTCCGGCGTGCGCGGCCGGCCACTGCCCATCGCCAGCAGGTAGAATCCGAAATAGGCGTCACCGATCGGCAAGGCCCCCGCCGTGCCGGACATCGGCTCGGCCAGGAGC
>JAPJRA010000775.1 GCA_030824835.1 Geminicoccaceae bacterium
GGCTGGCGGAGCTGCCGTGAAGCGTCAGGGGGTCAGCTGCAGCCTCGGGTCGGGCTCGCGCAGCAGGGCGGCCAGCGGCTCGCCATACAGCGCGTGCGACTTGCCGGCTTCCTCGATGGCCCCAAGCCGGCCGTAGAACGCCTGCGCCGCGGTGTTCCAGGCCTTGGAGCTCCACCACAGGAACGAGCGCCCGTCGGCCGCGGCGGCGTGCGCCACGGCCACCATCAGGGCGCGGCCGACGCCGTGCCCGCGGGCGGCGTCGCGCACGTAGAGGTCGTAGAGATAGTAGCCGCGCTCGCCAACCTCGGTCGACCAGGTGGGGTGGAACAGCGCGTAGCCCACCGGCGCGCCGTCGAGCTCGGCCAACAGGACCAGGAACTCCGGGCGCGCGCCGAAGCCGTCGCGACGCACGGCCTCGGCGGTGACGTGGCCGGTCTCCTCGCCCTGGTCCGCGTTCAGCTCGTCGACCAGCTGCGCGATCAGCGCGGCGTCCGCGGCGACGCCGGGACGGATGCGCAGCCGGCCGGTCATCTCAGCCCGGCAGCGTGTAGCTGGTCTTGACGGTCGTGTAGAACTCGACCGCGTAGCGCCCCTGCTCGCGCGGGCCGTAGGAGCTGCCCTTCCGGCCGCCGAACGGCACGTGGTAGTCGACCCCGGCGGTGGCGAGGTTGACCATCACCATGCCGGCCTCGCTGTGCAGCTTGAAATGGTGCGCATGCTTGAGCGAGGTCGTGCAGATGCCGGCCGACAGGCCGAACGGCGTGTCGTTGGCGACCGCCAGCGCCTCCTCGTAACCGTCGACCGCGATCACCGTGGCGACCGGCCCGAAGATCTCCTCGCGGTTGATCCGCATCGTGTTGCCGGTCTCCGTGAACAGCGCCGGCTGCAGGTAGAAGCCCGGGGTCTCGCGGTTGAGACGCTCGCCGCCCCAGGCCAGGTTCGCCCCCTCGCCCCGGCCGATCTCGATGTAGCGCATGTCCTGGTCGAGCTGCTTCTGGTCGACCACCGGGCCGATCTGGGTGCCCTGCTTCAGCGCGTCGTCGACGACGAGGCCCTTCAGCTCGTCGGTGACGGCGGCCACGAAGCGGTCGTGGATGCCCTTGGTGACGATCAGCCGCGAGCTCGCCGTGCAGCGCTGGCCGGTCGAGTAGTAGGCCCCCTGCACCGCGCAGCCGACGGCGGTCTTGAGGTCGGCGTCGTCGAGCACGACCAGCGGGTTCTTGCCGCCCATCTCGAGCTGGAACTTCTTCATGCTGGCGAAGCACTTGGCGCCGATGGCGCGGCCGGTGTCGACCGAGCCCGTGAAGCTGATGGCGGCGACGTCCGGCGATTCGATCAGCGCCTCGCCGACCACCGAGCCGCGGCCCATCACCAGGTTGAACACGCCCTCCGGCAGGCCGGCGCGGGCGATGATCTCGGCCAGCGCCCAGGCGGACCCCGGGACCAGGTCGGCGGGCTTGAGCACGACGCAGTTGCCGAACGCCAGGGCCGGGGCGATCTTCCAGGCCGGGATCGCGATCGGGAAGTTCCAGGGCGTGATCAGGCCGACCACGCCCAAGGGCTCGCGGCTGATCTCGACCGAGATGCCGGGCCGGATCGACGGCACCAGCTCGCCGCCCTGCAGCGCCTGCCCGGCGAAGAACTTGAAGATCTGCCCGGCGCGGCCGGCCTCGCCGATGCCCTCCGGCAGCGTCTTGCCCTCCTCGCGGGCGAGGAGCCGGCCCAGCTCCTCCTTGCGGGCCAGGATCTCGGTGCCGACCTTGTCCAGCGCGTCGGCGCGCACCTGGGGCGAGGCCCCGCGCCAGCCCGGGAAGGCCGCCTTGGCCGCCGCCACCGCCTCCAGCGTCTGCGCCCGGTCGGCCTGGGCGTACTCGCCCACCAAATCGTCGGTGTTGGAGGGGTTGATGTTGCGGCTGGCCGACACGCCGTCGCGCCACGTCCCGCCGATGAAATTCTGATGCAGCATCGGGCTGCCTCCCATGGTTCGCCGTAAGGCCCTGGCGGCGGACCATAGCGGAGGCTGTGGGCGCGGCAAGGCAGGACGGCCTTGCGGCGCGCCGACTTGCCATCCCCAGACGGCCCGCTTATGCCACCAGCGATCGACGGACGGGGGAGTGACGATGCCGGGTCGCAAGACAACCCTGCTGGGCTGTGCCGGGCTGGCACTCGCGGTGCTGGCGGCACCCGGTGCCGGGGCGCAGGACGTGGCCGCCGAGCGGCGCCATGCCTTCGTCGTCGCCGACACCAACGGCGACGGCTGCGTTGGCCTCGCCGAGCTGGCGCGGGTGACGGCGCGGCGCTTCGCGGCGCTGGATGCCGACCACGACCAGAAGCTGACCCGCGAGGAGCTCGAGCTGCTGGACCCGGACGGCTTCGCCCGCGTCGACAGCGACGGCGACGGCAAGATCACCTTCCTCGAGGTGATGCAGGTCAAGGAGGTCGACTTCCACACGGCCGACACGACCGGGCGCGGCTGCGTGCGGGTCGACGAGATGATCGCCATCGACGGGTTGAACTGAGATGACGCGCACGCGACCGATCCGCACCC
>JAPJRA010000776.1 GCA_030824835.1 Geminicoccaceae bacterium
CGGTCCTCCATGGCGAAGCGGCCGTCGACGATGACGGTGCGGGCGTCGCGGCCGCGGCCGGTCAGCAGCAGGGTCTGGATCGGTTCGATCACCTGGTACTGGTGCGGCAGGCCGAGCTCGAACGCCACGATGTCGGCGCGGGCACCCACCTCGAGACGCCCGAGATCCGAACGGCCCAGCGCCTCGGCACCGCCCAGTGTCGCCGCATCGAAATAGTCCTCGGCACGGCAGGCTTCGGGCCCGCCCTCCATCACGCGGCACAAGGTGACGCCCATCTGCATGCCGGCGACGAGATCGGGGGGTGCCGTATCCGTGCCCAGGCCGAGCCGCAGCCCGAGGGCGCGGTAGCGCGTGAAGCTGGCCAGGGCCTCGCCGAAGCGGCCGGCGACGAGCGGGCAGTGGACGATGACGGCACCGTGGTCGCGGATCAGCGCCAGATCGTCACCGGGGCCGGGGCTGTGGCGGGAAGGCGTGACGTGGGTGCCGTGCGGCAGGAGCGTCCGGTCGGTGAGGAAGCCGAGGTCGGCCAGCCACTCGATCGGCGAGCGCCCGTGCAGCCGGCGCACCGTCTCGAGCTCGAAGCCGCCCTGGCAGCAATGCAGCCGGACCGGCACGCCGAGCTCGCGCCCGGCCGTGGCCGTGCCGCGCAGCAGGGCCTCGGTGCAGGTCTCGATCCGGTCCGGCGCCAGCATGGTGCGGATCAGCCCGCCGGCCCGGCCCTCGAAGGTGCGGCAGAAGCGGATCGCCTCGTCGAGGCCGGCGAGCCCGCGGGGCTCGTCGAAGAACAGCTCGGTCTCGCCCGGCCCGGTGAGGTACGGGTTGCCGGTGCGGTAGGCGGGCCCGAGATAGACCCGCAGGCCCAGATCCTCGGCGGCATCGGCAGCGCCGGCGAACTCCGCGTAGGTCTCACCCCAGGCGCGGTAGAACAGCGAGGCGATCGGCAGGGCCGTGGTGATGCCGTTGCGCAGCAGCGCCTGGAAGGCGTAGCGTTTCTGGAAGACGAGCTCGTCCTCCGTGTACATCTCGTAGGGGCCGCGCTCCATGTAGGACTGCGGCCAGACCCGGCCGGTCTTCCAGGCGGGATGGTTGTCGAAGGCCAGGATCGTCGTGTCGAGGTCGGACAGGGCGTCGAGGTCGATCAGGCCCGGCGTCAGGATGGCGTTGCCGAGATCGTGGCGCTCGGCCACCTCGCCGCCGAAGCCGTGACCGACGAACAGGATCCTGCCCCGGTCGAACACGACCTCGCCGTCGGGCAGCAGGCAGTGCCGGCCGTCGGCGTGGCCCAGCACCCAGCGTGCCCGCAGATGCACCGGCCCGTCGGGGGTCCGCGCCGTCATCGGCCGGCTCCCTCGAGTTGCCTGGCCGCGCGGCGCACGGCCGGGCGGCCGCTGCGCCAGTCCTCGACCGACATGGTGGGCAGATCGAAGGTCTCGTTGCTGCGGACGTAGCCGTGGCCGCCCATGCGGCCGATCGCATCCAGCAGGCTGGGCTCGACGTGCAGCCGCTCGTTGATCAGGTCGGAGCGGATGTGCGCCGCCACCACCTGGCCCAGCACGATCTCGCGCGAGCGGCCGATCTGCAGGCCGATGTAGCGCCGGCATTCGAGGGCCGCCGGCGCCTCGCCGATCCATGGGCAGCCGACGCGCTGGCCCGGCATCGCGGTCAGGCCGGCCTCGACCAGCTCGTCGATGCCGGGGGCGAACGGCACGGCGCAGACGTTCATCGCCTCGAGGATCGCGTTGCTCACGATATTGACCGTGAACTCCTCGGTCCGCGTGATGTTGCGGATGGTGTCCTTGGGCGTGTCGTCGTCGTGGTTCTCGACCCCCAGCGCCACGATCGCCGGATCGGCGGACAGGCAGTTGAAGAAGCTGAACGGCGCCGCGTTGACGTTGCCGTCGGGGCCCAGGGTGGTCACCAGGGCGATCGGCCGTGGCACCACGGTGCCGATCAGGATCTTGTAGCGCTCGCGCTCGGAGAGTCTGTCGAAGTCGAAGCTCCTGACGCCGCTCATCGGCGTGCACTCCCGCGCTCGGCCTTGAGCGGGACGACCTTGGTGTCCGGCGCCGGCTCCGCTGCGGGCCGGGCATAGGGCATGAGCAGGTCGGCAAGGTCGAGGTCGCGCGCCGCGCGATGCTCGAGCAGGGCGCGGCTGGCGACGCTGGCCAGATGGTCGTCCATCAGCCGCATGGCGCGCTCGGTGTCGCCCTCGACGAGGGCGGCGATGAGCTCCTTGTGCTCGTTGACCGCACAGTCGGACGAGTGGGGGCGGCCGTAGATGGCCAGCACCAGCGAGCCGCGCGAGACCACCTCGTTGATGTAGCGCGCCAGGATCTCGTTGCCGGTCATGTCGGCGAGCAGGGTGTGGAACTCCCCGGCGAGGCGGATCGAGGCCGGCCCGTCGCGGCCGTGCACGGCGCTCTCGGCGTCGACATGGTCGATCAGCCGCGCCACCTGGTCCTTGGTCAACCGGCCCGACAGGATCTCGACCGCCGTCCGCTCCAGACCCCGCCGGACCCGGAACAGGTCGCGGGCATCCTCCAGGG
>JAPJRA010000777.1 GCA_030824835.1 Geminicoccaceae bacterium
AGCCACGGGCGTGGCCGGGGTCTGCATGTTGCCCCAGAAGCCTGGGTCGTCGACATTGGTCTTGGTGATCGCGGCCCCGGGCAGCTTGATGTTCGGGCCCCAGGACTCGATCGTGAGGGTTCCCTTGAGCCCGAGCACGTCGTACGTGCCGGCTTTGATCTCCTCCTTGCCGACGACCTTGTCCGCAAACATGGCCAGCGCCGCGGCCTGGGCGAAGAGCGGCTGCTCGACCTCGACCTGCTCCCAGCCTTTGCGGATCAGATCGAGCCCGACCGGCGCACCGTTCGAGGAGACGAGCAGCACGTCGCCCGGACCCTTGCCGGCCGATTCGAGCGAGGCCACCGCGGCGACTGCTAAATGTGCCGCATGGACGAAGATGAGATCGATGTCCGGGTTGGCCAGCAGCTGGTCCGCGACGATCGATCCCGCATTCGAGGCCTCCCACTGCATGGCCGGGTGGGAGATGATGGTGACCTCCGGGAAGGCCGCCATCTTGGCCTCGAAGCCCTTTTGGATATCAAGGGTGTAGGAATCGCCCGGATCGCCCAGGACCTGCAGCACCTTGCCTTTCACCGCTCCGTTCTTCTCGGTCAGCAACCGCTGGATCTCGGCGGCCGCGACCTCGCCGATCTCAATCGTGCCGGCAACGGATGTGAAGTCGCTCGGCGTCGAGGTGATCTGCCGGTCGAACTCCATCACCGGGATACCGGCCGCACGGGCAGCCTCGATCTGCGGCTTCAGGGCGTTGAAGTCGACGGCGGCCAGCACGATCGCCGCCGGCTTCAGCGCGATGACGTCGTTCATCTGGCCCTGCTGGACGTCGGTCTTGCTGTCGGCGTTGAGTGTCACCGTCTTGTAGCCCACGTCGCCCATGAACTTCTCGATCGCCGAGACCGAGCCGGTCTGGAACTCGTCGAGCAGCGTCGGGACCAGATAGTAGACGGTCCCCTTCTCCTGGGCGAAGGCGGGCGGCAGGAAGGTTGCGGCGGTGAGGGCGGCGGCCCCCGCCAGGCGTGCCAAAAGTCTCTTCATATCGGGTTCCCCTGTTGCTCACTTCAGGATAGTTGGCGGCTCATCGCCGCCGGCCCGGCGCCTGGCGCCGACACGGCCGCTGCCGACGCGGGCTGCACGGCCTCGCCGGTGATCAGCCGAACGATCTCGTCGGCCGTCGTGTCCGCCGTGCGAACGTCGCCAGCCACCATGCCCTGACGGATCACGACCATGCGGTCGGCGACCTGGAACGCCTGCGCCATGATGTGGGTGATGATGACGACGCCGATCCCCTGCCCCGCGATCTGCTTGATCATCTGTAGCCCACGCCGCGTCTGCTCGACGCCCAGCGCCGCGAAGGGCTCGTCGAGCAGCACCAGCTTGCCGCCCCAGTGCACGAAGCGGTTGAGCTCGATCGCCTGACGCTGGCCGCCCGACAGATGCTCGACGTTGGTGCGCAGCGACGGGATCCTGGTGCCGGCATCGGCGATGGCCTTGGCGGTGGCCGCCTCCATCGCCCGCTCCTGCAGGATCGGGATGCCCAGAAACTTCTTCACGATCTCACGACCCATGAAGAAGTTCGCCACGACGTCCACATTGGTGCAAAGTGACAGGTCCTGGTAGACGGTCTCGATGCCCGCCGCCTTGGCCTCCGCCGGCGAGCCGAAGCGCACTTCACGGCCTTCGTAGATCAGGCGGCCGGAGGTCGCATCGAGGCCGCCGGAGATGATCTTGACGAGCGTCGACTTGCCGGCACCGTTGTCGCCGAGCAGGGCCACCACCTCGCCGCGGCCGATTGTGAAACTGATGCCGCGCAATGCCTCGATAGCGCCGAAATTCCGGGTGATTGCGTCGAGGCGCAGAAGGGGTTCGGCGGCGCTCATGCAGCGACCTCGGGCTTGGCGGTTCCGGTCATGAGCGGGTCCCGAACGCTGCGCTCGTCGTCTCCGGCGAAGAGACTGCCGAGGCGGGGAGACAGCACGCCCGAGACTGCCAGCGCCGCCGCCCCGCGCAGCACCGCCTCATGCCCGCCGCGTGTCAGTGTCAGACGCGGCGTGGTTCGCCCCACCTGCTCCGCGACCGAATGAGCCAGCGGCTCCGCCGCTGCGACGAGGCGGACGAGCAGCGCATCGGGCATGAGGCCGCCGATCAGGATCGTCTCGGGGTCAAACAAGTTCTCGATCGTCACGACCGCGGTACGCAGTAGTGGCGCCACCTCGTCGATCCAGCCGTTGATGGCCGACGAGCCTGCGGCAACCGCACCCTCGACATCGGCGCCAGGGTCCGCCGAGCGCAGCCGGCGATCGAGCGCGTCGAGCGAGAGGTAGCGTTCGAGGCAGCCACGATTCCCGCACGGGCAGAGATCGCCGCCTGCAACCAGAGGCAGATGCCCGATCTCACCAGCGTTGCCGCGAGCACCCCGCAGTGCCATGCCGTCATGCACCATCGTTCCCCCCCCCCCCCCCCCCCAAAAAATCGATTTTGAAAAGCGGTCTCGACAACAAATCACCGAGAACACCAGACCCAAACCACCAGCACCC
>JAPJRA010000778.1 GCA_030824835.1 Geminicoccaceae bacterium
TTGCGGAGGTAGAGATCACCGAACTCGTACATGAAGAGCGGCTGCGGAATGGGGATGATGCCATGCCGCAACATGCGCCGCCGCTGGTCGGCGTTGAGGAAGCCGCAGTGCTCGATGCGGTGGCGCCGCCCCTCGATCGGCTGCGCCGGGGTGGAGGCGCGCTCCATCGCCACCAGCACCTGCTCGATGGCGGCGTCGCCGATGGCATGGATGTCGAGCTGCCACCCCTGCGCGTGGTAATGCGCCAGCATCTCCTGCATCGCCGCGTCGGGGAAGCAGAAGATGCCGGTGCCGCCGCCGGCGCTCTCCAGATAGGGATCGAAGAAGGCGGCGGTGAGCCCGCCCGCCGAGCCGTCGCCGAAGACCTTCACCGCGCCCCAGGCCAGCAGATCCTCGGCCCGCTCGCCGGCCGAGACCGAGGGCCGCAGCCCCTCCTCCCAGGCGGCACGGGCGATGCCTTCGGGGTTGCCGGCCAGCACCTGCCACATGCGCTGCATCAGCCGCCCCTCGGCCGCGGCGCGGCGATAGGCGCCGATCTCGGCCATGCCGGCGGTCATGCCGACGTTCATGTCGCTGGCGGAGGCGAAGCCGAGGGCCGCGAGCTCGCGTCCGGCTGCCTCGATGGCGGCGACCATCTGCGCCTCGCCGGGCGGCGGCATGACGTCGCGGATCAGGCGCATCGCCCGTTCCTGGAACAGGCCGGTGAGCTGCCCGCCCTTGCGCTCGATGGCGCCACCCTCGGGATCGGGCGTGTTGTGGCCGACGCCGGCCCGCTTCATCGCCGCGCTGTTGGCCACGGCGACATGGCCGCAGGTGCGCACGATGAAGACCGGATGATCGGGCGCC
Organism: Geminicoccaceae bacterium; assembly: GCA_030824835.1. Taxonomy (GTDB): domain Bacteria; phylum Pseudomonadota; class Alphaproteobacteria; order Geminicoccales; family Geminicoccaceae; genus Benzoatithermus. Next base: position 847 of record JAPJRA010000778.1, read on the forward strand.
ACGCGGTCCAGCTCGCCGGCGAGCGGATGCCGGCCGATATCCAGCTCGCCGTGATCGTAGCCGCGGCCCAGGATCCACTCGCCCTTCGGCGTGTTCCGCGCGGCGGCGGCGATGCGCGCCAGCACCTCGTCCAGCGTGCGGACCTCTTCCGGCCGCAGGTTCACCTGCGACAGGCCGAGGCCATAGGGCAGGAGGTGCATATGCGCCTCGTTCAGCGCCGGTGTCGCCACCCGCCCGCCGAGGTCGATGCGGCGCGTTCCGGCACCGGCCAGCGGCGCCACCTCATCGAGGCTGCCGATGGCGAGGACGCGGCCGTCCTTCACCGCCATCGCCTCGGCGAAGCCGGCCGAGAGGCCACGGAAGATGCGGCCGCCGGAGATCAGCAGATCAGCCATTACGCGCGCCAGTCCGGCTTGCTGCCTTCGATGAGTTGCAAGGCCGAGCCCCAGGCCCATTCGGCATGCGCCAGCGAGCGCGCCGGATCGCCGTTGAACTGCGCGGCGGTCCTAAGGCGGACCTCCTCCGGCGGCAGCACCAGCTCGGCGCCGCCCGCGAGCGCCGCCACCTGCGCCTGGCAGGCGCGCTCCAGGTAGTAGATCAGGTTGAAGGCCTCGGGGATGCTGCGGCCGGCGACCAGCAGGCCGTGGTTGCGCAGGATCATGGCCTTGTTCGTGCCGAGGTCGGCGACCAGGCGCTCGCGCTCGTCGAGATCCAGCGCGATGCCCTCATAGCCGTGATAGGCGAGATGGCCGTAGAACTTCAGCGCATGCTGGCTGATCGGCAGCAGCCCCTGCTTCTGCGCCGAGACGGCGATGCCGGCGGCGGTGTGCGTGTGGACGACGCAGAAGGCATCATCGCGCGACATGTGCAGCGCCGAATGGATGGTGAAGCCCGCCGCGTTGACCTGCTTGGTCTCAGCTCCCTCCTCGACGATATTGCCGTGGAGATCGATCTTCACCAGGTCGCTGGCCTTCATCTGATCGAAGAGCACGCCATAGCGGTTGATCAGGAAGTGGTGCTCGGGGCCTGGAACCCGTGCGCTGATATGGGTGTAGATGAAGTCGGTCATGCGGAAATGCGCGACGAGGCGGTAGAGCGCCGCGAGGTCGCAGCGGATCTGCCATTCCTCTTCGGAGCAGTTCATCAGCGGTGCGGTGGCGATGTTCATGACAGATCCCCTCGGGTTGATGAAATGTCATCATGCCTGCAGGCACCGTCAATCGGTCGATTTGCCTTCGCGATGCAGCAAACAGCGCGCCTGCCTGGATTCGAGGCAAAACCCGGCCGGGGACGCCACGCCACCGGGCATACGCGAGACTCCCTCGGATCGGCGCAATTGCCCTGCGATACCTTCTTCGCACAAGGCCCGCTCCGAGGTCCGAAATGCCTTCCTCAGACGGATCGCGGGCCTTCCACGCTGGCTGGCGGCCCGGTTCCTGCTATGCGACGACCTGTGCGACACGCCAGACGCGACCATCATGGCCTCACGGAGGCCGCAGGAGAGCACCGCCTTGCCGATGATCCCATTCCTCGCCCGCGGCCTGCGGCGCCGGGCCACGCTGCTGGCCACGGCGGTGCTGCTCGCCGCCTCTCCCGCGGTGGCGCAGACCCCGAAGGACACCTTGCGCGTCGTCCTCAGCAACGAGATGACGACGATCGATCCGGTGA
>JAPJRA010000779.1:0-435 GCA_030824835.1 Geminicoccaceae bacterium
GTGTGAGGGCGATCCTGATCGTTTTCTTGCCTTCTCGGCCCCCATCGTTATGGTCAGATTACCATAACGAGTTGGTGCAGCATGCAGACTCACCACGAGGCGGTGCCGGCCAAACCGCATGGTGCAGGCGCTGCCTTTGGCGGGGGCGCCATCATCGGCATCCTCGGCGGTCTGATCGGCCTCGGTGGGGCGGAGTTCCGCCTGCCGCTCCTGATCGCCGCCTTCCGGTTCGCCGCCCTGGAAGCCGTCATCCTCAACAAGGCGATGAGCCTCGTCGTCGTGGCATCCGCACTGCCGTTCCGTGCCGCCACGGTTCCGTTCACGGCGCTGGCGTCGCACTGGCCCGTCATCATGAATCTGCTCGCCGGCAGCCTTCTCGGTGCGTGGTTTGGTGCAGGCTGGGCCGTCCACCTCAGAGCAACCACTCTCTACCGC
>JAPJRA010000779.1:445-2511 GCA_030824835.1 Geminicoccaceae bacterium
CTACCGCGTCATCGCCGTACTGCTTGTCCTGATCGCGCTGGTTCTGCTGCTCGGGCACGACGCGACCATGGCATCGCCGGCACTCGACGGCGTGCCCCGCGCTGTTGCTGGCGTGATGGCGGGGTTCGTGATCGGAGTCGTCGCCTCGCTTCTGGGCGTAGCCGGCGGCGAACTCCTCATCCCGACCCTGGTTTTGATGTTCGGTACCGACATCAAGCTCGCCGGCAGCCTATCACTGGCGATCAGCCTGCCCACCATGCTCGTGGGCTTCAGCCGCTACAGCCGCGATCGAAGCTTTGCCGTCCTGGGCCGCAATCGCGGTCTCGTTGTCGCCATGGCCGTCGGATCGATCGCCGGCAGCTTCCTCGGCGGTCAGCTTCTCGGCATCGTTCCGAGCCGGATTCTCTTACCGCTGCTCGCGGGCATCCTGCTCGTCTCGGCGGTCAAGGTGTGGCGCCATGGGATGGCTTCGGCTGCCGACGCCTAGCCGACCGGGGGCCGTAAGTGTCGATATGTCTTAAATGTCAGACCGAGATAATGCTGGACCGGCACTGTCGTTGACAATGTCGGCCGAGCCACTACATGCAGCTGCGATATCAACATGTGATCGGTACGGTTTTTCCTTGACACCAAACGCAGTGGAACTGCCCGGCTTTGCGGACCTAGGTCTCGACGAGTCGATTCTGAAGGCCATCGCCGACGCGGGCTACACCGCGCCCACCGCCATCCAGGCCGGAGCCATCCCCGAGGTGCTCGCCGGCCGCGACGTGATCGGCATCGCCCAGACCGGCACCGGCAAGACGGCCTCGTTCGTCCTGCCGATGCTGCACGTGCTGGCCAGTGGCCGCGCGCGCGCCCGGATGCCGCGCTCGCTGATCATCTCGCCGACGCGCGAGCTGGCGACGCAGACGGCACAGAATTTCGAAGTCTACGGCAAATATCTCAACCTCACCATGGCGCTGCTGATCGGCGGCGTCGGCATGGGTGACCAGGAAAAGGCGCTCGAGCGGGGCGTGGACGTCCTGATCGCGACGCCCGGCCGGCTGCTCGACTGGTTCGAGCGCGGCAAGGTGCTGCTGGGCGGCGTCAACATCCTGGTCGTCGACGAGGCCGACCGGATGCTGGACATGGGCTTCATGCCCGACGTCGAGCGCATCCTGACGCTGCTCACCGGCCGCCGGCAGACGCTGCTGTTCTCGGCCACCATGCCGCCCGGCGTGCGCCGGATCATCGAGCGCTTCCTCAACGATCCGGCCCGGATCGAGGTCAGCCGCCCGGCGACGACGGTCGATGCCGTTGACGCGGTGGTGGTGGCGGTCCCGGGCGGCGATCTCAAGCGCCGCGCGCTGGTGCGCCTGATCGCCCAGCAATCGGTCGAGAAGGCCATCATCTTCGCCAACCGCAAGCGCGAGGTCTCCAGCCTCAACCGCTTCCTGCAGGGGGTGGGGCTGAACGCGCGCGACATTCACGGCGACCTGGAGCAGGCGCACCGCCAGGCGACGCTCGATGCGTTCAAGGCGGACGAGGTCGACTTCCTGGTGGCGACCGACGTCGCGGCCCGCGGCCTCGACATCTCCGACATGCCGGTGGTGATCAATTACGACGTGCCGTTCAACGCCGACGACTACGTGCACCGCATCGGTCGCACCGGCCGCGCCGGCAAGAGCGGCCGCGCGTTCACGCTGACGACGACCGCCGAGGCCAAGTCCGTGGCCGCGATCGAACGGCTGATCGGCAAGCCGATCCGCATGCTCGACGTGCCCGGAGTCGAGGCTGAAGCGGCGGCGGAGCCGGCGACGGCACCGACCCGCGAGCGGCCGCTGCGGCGCAAGCGTGCCGCGCCGGCGCGAGCTGCCGTCGTCGAGCCGGATGCGGCCGGCGAAGCCGCCGTGGTGGCGGCGACGGTGACCGAGCTGCCGGTCGAGCGGCCGCGCCCCGCGCCGGCACCGCGGACCCGGACGGGCGCCCGCACGGCGACGCCACGCCCAGCGCCTGCCGCTCGTCGCATGCCGGCCAATGCCGAGCCCAACGACGGGCCAGTAATCGCTTTCGGCGACCACACACCG